>DAOTMJ010000012.1 GCA_035450225.1 Candidatus Hydrogenedentota bacterium | reverse complement strand
AACGATGGAACCTTTGCACGCGAAACGCTTGAACGGCTCGCCTCGGCGGTTCGGGATGCCATCCCCCGCGCCCAGCCCGTCACCCATTTCGGACTGGGAGAAGGCCGCGTCAAGGAGGTGGCCTCGAACCGGAGAATTCTCGGTCCCGACGGCAAGGTCAAGGCCACGCGTTTCACCACCTGCAAGGATCCGGATCTGCGCGCCGAACCGGAAGGCACAATCGATCCCGTCGTGTCGCTCGTCAGCTTTTGGAACGACGGGAAACCGGTCGCGGCCTTGAGTTACTATGCGACACACCCTCAAAGTTATTACCGGACGGGCATTCCCAACCCGGATTTTCCGGGCGTGGCCCGATTCATGCGTCAACTGGCCGAACCGTCTGCGTTGCACATTCATTTCAACGGTGCGGGCGGCAACATCGGCGCCGGCAAATACAACGATGGGGCCATGGAAAACCGGGGCATTCTGGCCGGGCGTCTGGCCGAAGGCCTGCGCGAAGCGTGGGATAACACGATCAAGGAACCGATCGATGCCGGCATGATCCGGTGGAAAGTGAAATCCGTGACGCTGCCGGTCGCGAAACACCTGAACGCCGCTACGCTGGAATCGTCATTGAAAGAGGCCAAGGACAGCGGAGAAATCGAGCATTTGGCCTCGAAACTGGCCTGGTTGCGCCGTTGCGAGGCCGGACATGCCATTGATGTATCGTGCCTGTCCATCGGGCGTGCGCGCATTCTGCATATGCCGGGCGAATTATTCGTCGAATATCAACTGGCCGCAAAGGCCAAAAATCCCGGCTTGTTCGTGGCCATGGCCGCTTACGGCGACTACGGAACCGGTTATATCGGAACGGCCGTGGCCTATGAACAGGGCGGTTACGAAACCAGCGATCGCGCATCGAATGTCGCACCAGAGGTCGAAGGGGTTCTCATGGAGGCAATTACGGAACTGCTCGAACCATAGGTTCAAGGCGATTTCCGTGCGATTTGTCGCGGCAGCACTAACGAGAAATTGCGGTCGCCGCTGTTTCCGCCCGTTTCTTCCTTGGTCCACGCGCGATCTTCACCGATACGTTTGAGAACCGCGCTGTCCGGCGGAAACACATCCTCGGGCGCCATGCCGTACCGTTTCTCGAACGACTCTCGGCTGGGCTCGAACCCGACGCTGAGGCTTACGCGGCGAAACGATTCGGCGGACAGACGGGTGGGATTGTCCATGTGACTCACCATCGTGCTTTCGATCCGCCAATCGCCTGTTTCTTCGATGTAATACAACCCGATAATCCGCACTTCCTGCGGATAGTCAATCAGCGAACAGGTCTCAATCTCCGGGTAGGGATAGCGGCCTGACACCATTTCAAGATGGTTCCGGTGATTGTGCCCGCAAATATGCGCGATCATGCGGGGTTGCGAGGCGAGATAGGCCCGGAATTCGCGCGTTCCCACCGTGCCCGGCCCGTAAAAAAGATTGAAATCCGCGCTGGGATGATGCGAGGCAACCAAGACATATTCGCCGGCGGCTTCCGCCTCGGCAAACTGGGGTTTCAGAAACTGCTCGAACTGCTTGCGGGTCATGACGCCGTGTGCGATGGGCACTCCATCCGGCGGTTCCGGCGCCGTTGTATCGAGCACGACAAGCCGGATAGGCACGTCCGCCTTGGGACGCACGGAATAATACAGCGGGGGCTTGTAGGCGAGACCGTGTCCCGGCGGAAGGGCCGTGCTGTTGAAATGTTCCGCCGCAAACCGGGCGGCGTCAACAAACTGCCTTCGAGGGTCCGGGGGAATCGTTCCGCAGTCGAGCCGATCCCATCGAAGCCGCATACTGTCCGGATCGGCCACGTCCATGCTTCCAAGGATAATGGCCGGGCTTTTGTCAACGGTTGGCGAAAGCCCATGCATCCCGAATGCGTGCAGGCCGAGCACGGCCGCCACCGGACAGAGCAGCGGGGCCATCCAGTCCACCGGGTTTTCCGCTTCGGTTGCAATCCGAAACGTGCCGGAACATTGCGCGTCATGGTTTCCCCGCGCGATGTACCAGGGGATTTCCGGTAATAACCCCTCCGCCAAGAAGGGCAACTTGGGATTGTCCTCCGGCGCAACCGGACGCAACGGCCCGTCCAACAGTCCCGAATCCGGCCGGACAATGCCGCCGTCCATTGTATTCATAAACCAGCGCAGTTCATTGTATTGCGCATTATCAACCGCATCGCCGGTGTGCATCACGAAATCGAGACGACGTTGCGGCTGGAGCGCGCCCGTGTGATACGCGTTCAGCACTTGCAGCGTCGCATCCAGAACCTGCGTCGTGTAGGCTTCCTGCGGACGCCACGACTCGTAAAAAAGATCCGCGAGGCGAACGGTGCGCGCCGGACTTTCGTCGTCGAGCACGTGCGTGTCGGTGATATGCGCGAACTGCAACCAAAGTACCCCAGGCTCCACGGGCATTTGCGGCGCTTCGGGGCAACCCGCCCCTAAAAAACATACGAGTACAGCAAGGCCATGCAAACCATATCGGCAATAGCGCATGTGGACCTCCTCCTCAACATCTTATCAGCGCCAAGGGCGATCAAGGAGTTTCCAGATATGCCCTTTATTTCAACAACACGGTCCGCCGCATCATTCCATGTAAAACAATTCGGCGGCGGCATGAACCGACGCCCTTTCCAACGCAAAAAACGGGTTTTCCCATGCCCATCCCGGCATGGGAAAACCCGCTTCCGAGGCACTTCACGCAGGAAGCGCCATCCTCCTCCCGAACGGCCGTCCGGCGATCCGAAGACCGTTCTAAACCAAGGTGCTGATATCTTTTCCAATCGTGCGGAAAAGATTATACAGGCTGGTCAGAATATTGAGCATTTGCTGAATATTGGTCAACAAATACGAAAGCACGTCCAACGATCCAAGCAGATCGTTATCCGCCATTGCCGGCTTGCCTTTTGTCACGCTACGAATATGCATGCTGTCTCCCTTTTCGTCCAACTACCCCTGCGTTCGGAATTTAACAAAATTCAACTACTTTACAAAAAGAGTATACCGCACCTTTTTGCAAAACGCAACCCCCCGTTCATTCTGTGAATGCGAATTTGATTCCCCTTGAAAAGGTGTTTAAAAACCTTCAGGAAGATTACTGGCAGACACTTATGCAGAGCCGCTGTAAACCCTAGCTTGCAGAGATGGCTCCGGGACGAGTACTCTGGCCTTTCAAGCCGGGAGGTGCGATGTGCGGCGATTAGGTGCAGTTATGATTGTGGCGGCGGCCGTGGTCGGCGGGATTGCCACCGCGCAAGGCGACGATGTGTCGCCGGATGAGGCCCGGAAAACCCTGCGACGAGCGACGGCGTTTTTCCGTGAACAGGTTTCAACATGCGGCGGCTACCTTTGGCGGTATTCCGCGGACTTGTCCCGGCGCGAGGGGGAAGGGAAAGCCACAAACACGATGATTTGGGTTCAACCGCCGGGGACGCCGGCGGTGGGCATGGCTTTTCTCGATGTGTACAAGTGGACAGGGGAGAGGCGCTATCTTGACGCCGCCGTCGAGGCCGCCCATGCGCTCGTAAAGGGGCAGTTGCAGTCGGGCGGATGGGAATACCATGTCGAGTTCGATCCGGAGAAACGAAAACAGTATGCATATCGCAGCGACGGACTGACCACCGGGCGCAACACGACGACGCTGGATGACAATACCACGCAGGCGGCGTTGCGGCTGATTATTTGCGTCGATCATGTGCTCGATTTCAAGGATGCCGCCATTCACGAGGCGGCGCTTTACGGCCTGGACGCCCTGATCAAGGCGCAATATCCAAACGGCGCATGGCCACAGCGTTACAGCGCATTTCCCGACCCGGCGAAGCATCCTGTCAAGCCGGCCGGTTATCCCGAGACCTGGGCGCGCACCTATCCGGGCCTTGATTACAAGGGCTTTTATACCTTGAACGACAACACGCTGGCCGACACAATCGCCACGATGTTCCTCGCCGCGGAAATCTACGGAGACGATCGTTTTCGGCAGGCGGCCCTTCGGGGCGGCGATTTCATCCTTCTGGCGCAAATGCCCGATCCGCAACCGGCATGGGCGCAGCAATACGATTTTGACATGTATCCCGCGTGGGCGCGCAAATTTGAACCGCCGGCCGTCACCGGAGGCGAATCGCAAGGGGTATTGCGCATCCTGCTGGATCTGCATGAAAAAACCGGCGATCGCCGGTATCTCGAAAGTGTCGGCCGCGCCTTGGACTACCTCAAACGATCACGCTTGCCCGATGGAAAACTTGCCCGGTTTTATGAATTGCGGACCAACAAGCCGATCTATTTCACCAAGGCATACAAGTTGACGTACAGCGATGATGACCTGCCCACCCATTACGCTTTTGTCTCTGCGTCGCGGCTGGAGGCCATCGAGGCGGACTACCGAGCCGCCCTCGAAAAGGGTCCGGGGTCCGCATCGGCGCAAAAGATCACAAGGCAATCGTGCCTTGCGCCGAAACCGCATTCCGTGTCTCCGGATGAGGCCCGGGCGGTAATGGCCGCCATGGACGGACGCGGGGCGTGGGTGGAACGGGGAGGGTTGCGCTATCACGGTTCGGCGGATGAGACACGGGAAGTGATAGATGTCCAGACGTTCATCCAGAACATGCGCACGCTCGGCGCCTACATAGCAGGCTTACGCCACGAAACGGATGGCAAAGCCCGATAAAACCGGCTTCTTTTTGCCTTTTTTCACCAGTTTCGATGCCGATCCCAGCGGAAAAGTGTCGGTTGCTGGCTGCCATTGAGTTTCTTGTGCGCATTTTTCAATTCATGCAACAAGATATGCGTGCCTACCGCGTGTGATTCGTTGCGAAGCGACACGTCAATACGAAGCGAGATCCCGTGCGGCGCGGATGCGCTGAAATTCAGTTCGACTTGTCTGCAAAAAATGTCGTACGACGCGGGTGGTAGCAGCGCCAGGAAATATTCCCGCCCGAGATGGGCGATGGCCGTGCCCCGAAGGTCGTTTTCCACAAGGGTGCGGCGAATGGCATTGCAGACATGATCGATCAGCCCCATCGCTTCCTCGTGGCCGTGAATGACCTGGTACGCGTCGAAGTCCTCTATGGACAGGTAGCAGAGGGCAAAGGCGCGCTGTTGAAAGACGCGGTGATCGATTTCGCGGGTTATGGCTTCCAGGGTCAAGAAGTTCGTCCCGGTGCTCGGCTGATTGATCCTTCCCGCGAGCGCATGCAAATCGTTCAGGCGCGTGGTCAGATCCTTTGCCGAAAACGGCTTGCCTAGGTAGGCGTCACAGCCCTGGGTCAGCGCATATTCCACCTCGGGGCCGTCCATGATCGAGGAAATAAAAAGGATTGGCGTCTTGTAGAGCGACGAATCCGCGCGGACGGATCGCGAAATCTCGAATCCGGAACCGTCGGGAAGCAATACATCCAGGAGGATCGCGTCTGGAATAAATTGCCGCATCTTCTCAACGGCCCCTTTGCAGCGCGTGGCAAACTGCATCGAACAGCCCAGCGGCGAAAGCATGCCGGTCATCATTTCCAGCATTTCCGGATCGTCGTCAATGGCGAAAATCTTTTTCATGGCGCCCCTCCCGCCCGCATCAACCGCCGACCGTCCCTGCCCAAGCGGACCGCAACACGTCTGGTCAAGACCGCGCGGATGTCATGTGGGCTTGCTGTTGTTTACCTTTTGTCTTCCCTTGCACGCACCAACCGGGTCATCGTATTTCTCCCCTTGCACCTTCCGCCCGTCGGGAGATTTACAACAACTACATTATACATCAAAAAGCGATTAAAAACAAGAATTCGGCTTGCTGTCAATCCGCGCAGTTGGGGGGATTCAAGGGACGACGGTCACGGTAGCGGGATCGGTCGGTTCCGTAGGACCGCCCTAGCCAAGTTTGCCGGCCAGATTGCTTATGCAGGGATAGACATTCGGATCCGGCGCCGTTGAATTGGGATTGTGGGGGATATAGCGAATCCACTCGGCATGCGCATCGAGATAAAGGCAATTCATGCCGCCCGGGACGTGGTAGAAGTGGTTGCCCGTACCGCTTGGATTTTGGCACACCATGTCCCAAATGACCGGGATCGTGCTTTGCGCCATGGAGGTGGCCGCGGGATTGTTGATGTCCGTGACGAATAAACGTTCGACGCCTTCGCACAGCCGGTAGAGCCGCGTTGTAGTCTGGGTCTGAGTGTCGGTGTACGCGATGTCCGTGGTCGCGAAGGATTCGGGAAGCACTTGGTTGCTGTCGCGCGCGGCCTTTACCGCGTTTTTTGTATGCCCCAGTCGTCGTCCGAACGCGTCGCCCATCCGAGATACATGTACGAGTAGTCGTGGAATTGTAGCGGCAATTTCCTGACGCGGAGGTCTTTCAGTTGTTCAATGATGGTTCTGATCCGACCTGCTTGGGGATCGGATGGACAGAAAAAGATGTTATAGTCCGGCATGTCTTCCGGGTAGACGCCAGGTCCCCAGAAGAAAGTGTGGGTGGGGCACGGGAGTCGCGCCGTCGGCGGGATAATAGTTGGGAAACTGGGGAGGGTAGGACGGTGCGCCGGCTTCGTTTGCATACATCTTGAATACCAGGCCGATCTGTTTCAGGTTGTTCTGGCACGATGAACGCCGCGCCGACTCTCTCTCGCGCGCGAGCGCTGGCAACAGGATCGCGGCCAGGATGCCGATGATCGCAATAACGACGAGCAGTTCGATCAGTACCCTAAAATCTGGCTTCTACAAAAAACAACAAGAAATTCTCGGGCAACTTGCGCAACCCATAGAAGTTCTATGATTTAGCGAGTGCGAAAACCGCGGGATTTCGAGCGCGATAACGATTACGAGCACGAAGAGAAACTGGGTTGTGGGCGCTGCCCACGTTCGTGTAAAACCAAGTCTTCGTGCCAACATGAACAATCCTTCTCATCACCGGTTGTTCACTGCGTTGGCATCAACATACTCAATATGCACAGCCGTGCATATCGGAAGTATATACAACCCTTTCTAAAAACAAAGCCGCCGTGTTAAGCAATCATGACGGGCTCTTTCCGCTTTTCGATCAAGGCGATGTCCCCGATGATCATCTGTTTGTCCACGGCCTTGCACATGTCGTAAACGGTCAAAAGGGCGACGCTTACAGCCGTCAAGGCCTCCATCTCGACGCCGGTCTTGTCCGTTGCGGCGGCTTCGCTTTCGACGACGACGCCGTCGGCTTCGATGGTCGCGCGCACTTGGACGCTTGTGATCATTACCGTGTGGCAGAGCGGGATAAGGTCGCATGTGCGTTTCGCGGCCTGGATGCCGGCGATCTCGGCGATGGCCAGCACGTCGCCTTTCTTGATGGCGTTTTCACGGACAAGGGCGATGGTGTCGGGCGACAGGCATATGCGGCCGCGTGCCCGTGCGATGCGCCGCTGCATGGGTTTCGCGCCGACGTCCACCATACGCGCGCGGCCTTCGCCGTCGAGATGGGACAATGGCATCGTGTTTATCCTCCTATGCTGTTGAACCGGCCCCGGCTCGTCTGGCCGCACAAAGGCTTTGCTTCCACGGCCTGCAGAATGGCCTTGCGCGCGCCCAATTCGCGAACGCTGAATTGGGTGTCGCAGAAAAGACACGGGCGAATCATGCCGTCGCATGACAGCCGCAGGCGATTGCAGCGTGCGCAATCCCCGCCGCTTCCGCCGATCACGACCGAGAAATCCCCAATTTCGAGATTCATCCGCCGGATATAGCGCACCTCCAATCCTTCGCGGGCTGCGTAGGCGGCGACGCCGCGCGCGTCGGGCTCATCGGGCGAATCTTGAACGACACAGTTGAGTTTGATGGGCGCCAGACCCGCCTCCCGTGCCGCGTGAATGCCTTCAAAAACCTTATGAACGTCGCCCCCGCGCGTAATGGTCGCATACCGTGCCGGATCCACCGCGTCGAGACTGACGTTCACGCGGTGAAGACCGGCCGCGGCAAGCGGTCGCGCAAATTCGGCCAGATAGGCGCCGTTGGTGGTCATGGCGAAATCCGTAATGCCGTCCATGCGGCTCAGCATTCCAATCAGCGTGACGATACCGCGCCGGACTAGCGGTTCGCCGCCCGTCACGCGGATTTTGGTGATGCCCAGTTCCACGGCGGTCCGGGCAATTTCGGCGATTTCCTCGAAGCGGAGCATGTCCTCGTGGCAGAGCAGTGGAACGCCTTCTGGCGGCATGCAATAGGAGCAGCGCAGGTTGCACTTGTCCGTCACGGAAATCCGAAGATAGTTTATTTTCCTGTTAAAGCGGTCGAACACGAACCAACGTCCCTTCCTCTAAAACGCCCGCGCCGGCCGGCAGCACGATAAGCCCATCGGCGTCACACAACGCATTGATATGGGCCGATCCGTGATATGCGCCGGCCTCCACACGCCCGTCCGCCGCGAATTTAACCGGCAGCCATGTTTCGCGATCCGTTCCTTTTGCCTTGATGGGCGATGCCAGCGGCCGGAGAGAATAGGGGGGGCGATAGTCATGGCCCATGAGCCTGTAGAGAAACGGCTTGACAAGAATCTCGAATTGGATAAACGTCGAGACGGGGTTTCCGGGCAGTCCGAAGCAATAGACGCCGGGCCCCACGCCGAAGGTTGTCGGTTTGCCTGGTTTCATCGCGATCGAATCGAAAAGGATCTCGATGCCGTTTGCCGTCATGATGTCCGGAACCAGATCATAGTCGCCCTTCGACACGCCCCCGGAAAGCAGGATCACGTCGTTTTCGGCCATGGCGCGTTTCATCGCGCCGTCAATGGCGTCCCGTGTGTCGCGCGCGATGCCGTAATAGGCCGGCGCCGTATCCGCGGCGAGCGCCTGCGCGCGCAATTGGTGGCTGTTGCTTGTTCGGATTTGTGAAGGGCCGGGGCGCTGGTCCGGTTCGACCAGTTCGTCGCCGGTGGCGATGATGCCGACCCGTACTTTGCGATAAACGCGAGGGTGTATGCAGCCGACTGTCGCGAGGACGGCGACGTGCTGCGGGGCGATGCGAGCGCCACGCCGCAGTGCGATGTCGCCCGCGCGGATGTCCTCGCTTTTACGGCAGATATTGTCGTGTGTCGTTGAACCGGTAAATCGGACGACGCCCCTGCGTATCTCTTGGGCGTATTCAATCATGAAAACACAGTCCGCGCCTTCCGGCAGCATGGCGCCGGTCATGATTTTCGCGCACTGGCGTTCGCCGACGGCTTTCAGGGGGGGCTTGCCCGCCTGAATGACCTCCACAATCTCAAGTTCGTGGCCGAGATCGGCGCGTCGGCAGGCGTAACCGTCCATGGCCGACTTGTCGAACGGCGGCATGTCCATGTCCGAACGGACATCTTCCGCCAGAATGCGGCCCAGCGATTCGGAGATCGCGACCGTTTCCGAATCCAACATCCGGGCATGCGACATGACAAGATTGAAGGCTTGGTCGAATGGAATCATATTTCTCCTGTCGTGGACGGCTTGCAGGTGATTGCTTCGCCGCCGATTGTCCATCTGTTTCCCATGATAGCCACATGGGCGGGATCCAGGTCAAAACGCGTTCCGTCGAAAACAACGAGACGATCGGCGTATTGTTGAACCGCCCCGGCGGAGGCTTTGATCGTTTTGTCCCCGCTTCCACAAAAAAGCAGAAAAAAAGCCGGCTCAACCTTGGTGCGCAGGCTGTTCGACTCGCAGACGATGGGACAACGGGCGCCGATGGTTTCGATGAACGCCTGCGCGCCTTCTTCGAGATGCTCGCTCATGACGCGCAGCCAGAAGACCCGCGCGGCGCCGGCGGCGAGCAGGCGCTGGGTGTCCTTTGTCCCGCCACGCAGGGTCTCCTCGGTGATGCAGAATCGTCCGTCGAGCGTGGCGCATACGCCGCACCCTTCGCCGCCCCGCGGGCAGGTTCCGTTTCGCTCCTGAATGGTCGTGACTTTCGCCGCGACAATTTCGTGATGGACGGTGAGGCGCTTCAGTAATTCGCACGCAAATGTGGTCTTTCCGGAGTTTCGTCCGCAGGAACCGATCATCAGCATGTTGGGCGCATGAATCATGTCATTCTCCAATAAAGCGCGCGGCGGAGGCCTTGAAACTGGCCCAGACTTCGCTTCCGATCTGCAGTTGCAGGCGATGGAAGGATTCATTGGTGATCCACGCGGTGGCTTCGACGCCGATATCCACCGTGATCTCGACGCCCAGACGGGCGGGCGCAATGTCCTTGATCATACCGCGAAACGTGTTTTGCGCGCTTGTATCGTTCCGCGACAACGACACGGTGATGTCTTCGCTACGCACAATCAGGCTTCCCGGACCGGGGGAAGCATCGGTCAGCACGGCAAACATTCGATCGCCCGTGGTGAATTTTGGAGTGCCGCCCGGTTCCGCGGCGAGAAGGCGGCCCTTGTACACGTTGCGGATGCCGATAAAGTGCGCGACGAATTCGGACGCTGGATGATGAAAAATCGTTTCCGGCGCGCCGGTTTGCACCACGGTTCCCCGTTCCATAACGCCCACATGCGAGGCCAGCGAAATGGCCTCCTCGTAATCATGCGTGACATGAATGATCGTGTGCCCGCGCCGGTTCAGTCTTCGCAGCAGCGCACGCATGTGGCCGCGGGCTTGCGTGTCGAGTGCGGCGATAGGCTCGTCGAGCAGCAGACAACGTGGTTCAATGGCGAGCGCGCGCGCCAGCGCCACGCGTTGTGCCTCGCCGCCGGACAGGGTTCCCGGCATCCGGTCAAGCAGCGTTTCGACGCCTGTTTCGCGCGCAAGGGCAAGGATGCGTCCGTGGCGATCGGATCCTCGCATCCCTCTTGCGCGAAGACCATAGGCGATGTTGTCGCGAACGGAAAGATGGGGGAAAAGCGCCTGATCCTGGTAGACGAGGCCAAAGCCCCGGTGCTGAATCCGGGCCTGCGTGACATCCTCGTTGTTCCAGCGGATGCGGCCTTCATCGCACGATTCGATGCCGGACAGTATTTCGAGCAGGACCGTCTTGCCGGCGCCCGAAGCGCCGAGCAGCACGAAATAGTCGCCATCGCCCACCTCGAAATTTACATCGTGCAGTTCGAAACGGCCTAAGCCTTTGGAGATGTTTTCAACGTGAAGCATCGAGTGGACGCCTTGCCAGCAGTCTTGCCGCGATAAACAGGATTAGGCACACGCCGATGAAGAGCACGGAGATCGGCCGGGCATACTTGAGTCCGAATGCGCTAAAACGCTCGTAAATGAGCACCGGCGCGACAATCGGATGGTAGGCGACGACGGCGACGGCCCCGAATTCGCTCAATCCCCGCGCCCACATCAGGATCAGGCCGGACAGGATTGCCCGCCACGCCAAGGGCACGGAAATCGTGAAAAAAACGCGCGCGGGCGAGGCGCCGAGGCCAAGCGCGGCCTTTTCCAGCCGTTCGGGAACGGCGTGGAATCCGTCGCGGGCGGCGTTGATCAAAAACGGCAGGCTGACAAACGCCATCGCGGCCATGATGCCCGCCGCGCCGCCCACGAAATGGATGCCCATGCGCTTGCCCGCCGCGCCGATAAGACTGTCGCCCGCCACGAATCCGAGGATCGCGATGCCGGCGGCGGAGTGGGGGATAACGATGGGCAGATCGATGATGGCTGTTACGAGGCGCTTCAACGGGAATTCTTTCCGCGCCAGCAGGTAGGCCAGCGGTATCGCCCCGACCGCCATGATGGCCGTGGCGGCCATCGAAGTCCAAACCGTCAGAAAAATGCTGCGCTGCACCTCGGTGTCGCGGGCGGTATGCACAAGTTCCGCGCCCGATGTTTTCAATGCCATCCCCGCCAGCGGCGCGACAATGAACAGCAGCGCCATGCCGCCCAGAAATGCAAAGAGGAGGTAAAGCGGCTCGTATCGGGTGAAGGATGTGAGCTTGTTGTTCATGGTTTCAATACGTATTTCCGCAGGCTTTCGGGAATTTTTTCATAGGTCTCCGAGATGGCGGGAACAAGCGGTGGCTGGCCGTTCTTTTCCATAATCGTCAATCCCTTGCCTTTATCAAGGAGGAATGCGGTGAATGCCATCGCCGCTTTTGGGTTGGGCGCGTTTTTCGGGATCGTAATACCGTAGACCATGGGCTCGCCATGCTGGATTATCGTTGTCCCCGGTTTCTCGCCTGTAATTTCCACCGAAACCGTCTTGTAGTGATCCGCCAGCGCGGCGTCCTTCAGATTGATTTCATTGGGAAGCGTCAACCATTTGAGTCCATGCTGGACGGCCACGGAGCGATACAAAAAGAGGTAGTCGATCGTCCTCGTTTCAAGCAGCGCCAGCAGATCCGTTTCCTTCGGGCGCATGTAACGGAGATCCTTCCCTGCAAGCGCGTCCGCCAAGCCCGGCCGCCTGTAAAAATCTTCGGCGAGTTTCATCGTAAGGACGGTGCGATAGCCGCACGGATCCGAATTCGGGTCGGCGCGCCCGAATGCCACGTCGGTCTTCCGTAAAATCTCATGCCAGTTGTTTCCGTTGATTTCATCGGCATACTTGCTGGCGCCGGTAAAAACGATGGCCATTTCGTTGCCGGCGAATTTGATGTTCCAGTCCGCGAATTTTGGAATCAAGAGGGTGTCAATCACGGCGTAATCCGATGAAGCCATTACATCGCAGGGTTTGCCGAGATCGGAAATCTTTCGCGCGCATTCGCGGCTACCTGACGCTTCGGCCAGTACGCGCACAGCCGGATACTCGGCCGCAAATGCCGCCGCCATTTCCTTCATCGGCACGCTGAGACTGCCCGCATGAAAGACAATCAAGTCGCCGGAAGGTCCGTCCGCCGACCATGCCAGCCCGGCGATTAGGCAGAAAACCCCCAAAAAACCGCCCGATTTCATTTTTCAATCCTGTTTGACCATGTGGCAAACGCCTTGTCCACCGACTTCGCAACTCGTTCGTGAAATCGCCTGTATTCTTTGAGCCATTTGCGCCCCTCGACAGTCAGCCGTGTCTCCCCGCCGTCGCTGCCGCCGCGCCGCCGTTCGAGAAACATGACGCCCAGCGCCTTTTCGGCCTTGCGGAGATCGCCCCACGCTTTCCGGTAGCTGATGCCGAGAACCTCCGCCGCCGCGCGCAACGATCCTTCGCGTTCAATGGCTTCGAGCAATCGCCACTTGCCGCTGCCGAAGACCTCCTTGGGATCGTCGCCGCGCAGCCACAACTTGAACCCCGGACAGAAAGCCGGCGTTTTGGGCCCATGACCGCGGCTCATTTGAAACAGCCGAGCTGGCAGTGGGCAATGCGGATGTTTTCCTCGTTGCATGCCTGGCCGACGGCGCCCAACGGTTCGCCGAGTCGTTCGGCTATCTGGAAGGCTTGCGCGCACGGCAGGATCCGCCGTCCGTCGCGGTCAACGGCGGCCTCCCGAACGGTTTTGCGTAATATTTCGGATAGTTCCATGAACCGTCTCCCGTTATGTCTGCGAATGCATATCGGGGAGATTGTAGCATGTCCGGCAGCAAGATTCCACGTTATTTGCGCAGAAATCTCCGGACGGCTTCGAGCACTTCGTCCGGCGAGATGAGTTCAAGGCATTTCGGATAGGCGTACTTGGGGCAGATGTCCTTGTTGCAGAGTTCGCATTCGATGCGCTTTCTCAGCACAATCTGGCGATCGCCGTAGGGATACCAAATATTCGGATGGAAACGCGCGCTGAAAATGGCAACTGTCGGCGTGCCCATGGCATAGGCGACGTGCATGACGCCGGTGTCGTTTGATAGGGCGACCCTGCATCGCCGCAGAACGGCTTCGAGAATTCCAATGGGGGTTTGTCCGCCGAGATTGATGGCGTGTTCGCCCAATTCCGCCGCGACACGCGCCGTCATCTCCCGCTCGTCGGAACTGCCGGTCAGGACAATGCACGCATTGTCTTCGGCGATGAGCCGCCGTCCGACTTCGATGAACGATTCGGGCGCCCACCGGTTGGCCGGGCGTTTGGCGCCGCAGTGCATGGCCACAAAGGCGCGCCCTTGACCGGGCGCCAGAAGAAGTTCCGCGCTGCGATCGTCCTCCGGACCTGGCGTCAGCCACGGGAAGGGAATGGCCGCTGCGCGATCGATGCCAAGGGGACTCAAAAGGTTCAGCAGCCGGTCCACTTGGCGCAGTTCGTACTCAGCGGGTTCGACCATCTGGAATCCGGCGAACCGGCGCACGCCGCTCCATGCCAGAAGGAGTTCGTATTTGGCGAGATGGGAAAAACGCGTGAGGTGATTGGGCACGGCGACGGCCATGTCAATCTTGATGCCGGCAATGCGCCGGCTGAGACCGTGCAGAAACCGCAACCGGCTCGATTCGTCAATGTAGTAAACGATGATTTCGTCGAATAGGGGATCGTGTTCCAAGAGTTCCGCGGCGCCGGGCATTCCCCGCCGCGTGGGGGAGGTCAGCAGCGTGAACCGGGCGTCCGGAAAACGGCGGCGCAACGCCCGAAATGCCGGCATGGCGACTATCATGTCGCCAAGATTGCCCAAGCGCAACACAAGAATATTGCGCGGCGTGGATGAACGTCGTCCGCCGGGCAACATTGACAACAACATTGCCCCCAACGACAGCAATCGGTTGCGGATTCTATTGGACGGAACCACCACCTTGTTCACTCGCAGCAATCAACCCATAAAATTGCAGGCCGCAGGCCGCATCGAAAATCAAGCCTCACGCATCGCGCGGCATTGGCACAAGGCTATCAGGTTTGACGATGCCCGCTCAAGCACGCTCGCCACGCCGCCAGTATTCCAGCAGATCGCCCAGCAGATCGGCGAACGATATTTCAGGCGACCAGCCGGTTCGTTCGGTCAATTTCGCGTGCGTCCCCCACAGTTCGGGAACATCCACCGGCCGCATGCGTCCGGCGTCCTGCTCGACGCGGATGGGAACCGCGGCCATGCCCAGCAATGCTTCCAGCGCTTCGCGGATGGATACCGACACGCCGCTGCACACATTGTAGACTTCGCCGCCCGCGCCCTCGAGAGCCACGGCCTCATACGCCCGGACGACATCCAATACGTGCGAGAAATCGCGGCGCGCCGCGAGATTGCCCACACGGAGCACCGGCTCTTCCTTGCCGGCCTCAATCCGCGCGATCTGGCGAGCAAAACTCGACAAGACGAACGAATCGGACTGTCCGGGGCCGGAATGATTGAACGGGCGCACGCGCACCACATCGAGCAGTCCCGCCGCATGCAGATAACCGCAGTATAAATCCGCCGCCGCCTTGGAAATCGCATACGGATTGGCCGGATTGATCGGATGCCGTTCGTCCATCGGAAGCGATTGGGGCGGACCGTAGACTTCAGCGCTGCCGATGAAGACGAATCGCGCCGACGGAAAGCGACGGCGCACGGCGTCCGTCAACAGAACCGTGCCTTGCAGGTTCACGTCGAAGGCCCGGTGGGGATTGCGTCCCGTTTCCGGCACAAACGTCATGGCGGCCAAATGGAAGACATGGGAGATTTTTTCCCCACACCATGCCGTCAATGCGTCAACGTTGCTTGAATCCGACACGTCGCAGGCAAACCAACCGGGTTCGCCTTCCGGCACGCGAACGTCGCAACAGCGAACGGTCCAGCCCCGTTCGGCCAAGCGCCGGCGGAGGAATCGGCCCACGAATCCGCCCGCGCCGGTTATCAGGGCTTCCCGGTTCATGCGCGCTCGTTCTTGATTTGGCGGGCGATGCGCTCCATGTCGGCGTCCACCATGAGTTCGATCAACTGTTCAAAAGAGGTTTCCGGTGTCCAGCCGAGTTTGGCGCGGGCCTTGGCCGAATTTCCCAGCAACAGGTGAACTTCAGCGGGCCGGTAGAATTCGGGATCCTCGATTACATATTTCTTCCAGTCCAATCCAACGCGGCCGAAGGCGACCTCGCACATGTCGCGGACGGTGTGCGTGCGGTCGCTCGATACGACGTAATCGTCCGGTGCGTCCTGCTGGAGCATAAGCCACATCGCGCGGACATAATCCTTCGCGAAACCCCAGTCGCGCTTGGCTTCGAGATTTCCGAGACGCAATTCATTCTGCAGGCCATGCTTGATCCGCGCGACGCCGTGGGTCACCTTGCGCGTCACGAATTCGAGGCCGCGCCGGGGGGATTCATGATTGAACAGGATGCCGGACACGGCGAAGATGTTGTAACTTTCACGATAATTGACGGTGATCCAGTGTCCATAGAGTTTGGCGACGCCATAGGGACTGCGCGGATAGAAAGGCGTTTTTTCCGTTTGCGGCGTTTCCTGAACGTGGCCGAACATTTCGCTCGATGAAGCCTGATAAAAACGGATGGACTTGTCCACGACCCGGATGGCTTCGAGAACGCGCGTCACGCCAAGCGCCGTCACGTCGCCCGTGAGTATCGGCTGTTTCCACGAGGTCGGCACGAACGACATTGCCGCGAGGTTGTAAATCTCGCGCGGGCGGATGTCGTGCAGGATTTCGATCAGCGAAACCTGGTCGGTCAGGTCTGCCTGAAGGAGCCTGATCTTGTCCTTGATGTGCGTAATCCGCTCAAACGTTTCCGTGCTCGCGCGGCGCACGATGCCGTAGACTTCGTACCCTTTCTCCAGGAGCAATTCGGCAAGATATGACCCGTCTTGTCCGGTAATACCCGTGATCAGGGCCCTTCGTGGTGTTGCTTCCGGCATATTATCGTCTCCTCCTGTGATGATTGAATACTTTCCCGGAACGTCCGCGATGGACAGTCAATTTATTGTGGGTTAAGATGATTTTCAGGCCAATTGAGGAACTTCGAATCCTTCGCGATATTCGCGCTTGAGCAACGGGTTGGCCTGTGCGGCATCCGGGCCGGTGAACTGTTCCGAGGCCGGATCGAAGGTTAGTGTTGCGCCGAGGCGGTAGGCGATATTGCCGAGATGGCAATGCGCGGAAGCGATGTGGCCCACCCGCGCAGGCGCGGGGTTGTCTTCCGGTTTACGGGAACGCACGGCGCGGATAAAACTGGCGTAATGGTTGCCGCCGACCGTGATGTCCTCGCCGGGGCCCTTCTCGTCCGGAATTTCCTTGTTGTTCTTGTCGAAAAACTTTCCATCAACCATGTAACCGTTCGATCCATAGAAGAGATTGCCGATGCGCGCGCCAGCCTCGTCGTTCGTGGCGCGTCCGCGCACCTCGAACACGAGCATCGTGCCGTCCGCATAGGCGAACGTGCAGATTTGCGTGTTCGCGGTTTCGCCTTGATCCGTGTAGCCGAAACGGCCGCCCATGCTCGCGATGCGCACGGGGAGGCCCTTGTTCATGCCCCATATCGCAACGTCCATCTGATGTACGCCCTGGTTTCCCAGGTCGCCGTTGCCATAGTTCCAGAACCAGTGCCAGTTGTAATGGACGTACAGGTCGCAGTACGGCTCTTCCTTGGCCGGTCCCTGCCAAAGCGGCCAATCCAGATGCGCGGGCGGTTCCTTGGGTTCGCCCGTGCCGATGGAGTCGCGGTTTTTGAAGCACAACGCGCGCGCCATATAGATGTCCCCGATCACGCCTTCCTGCAAACGCTGTATTGCGCGGGCCCAATCGCGTTCCGAACGGCGCTGCGTGCCGTGCATGACGACGCGGTTGAATTTTTCGGCGGCGGCCACTAATTGGCGACCTTCCCAGACTTCATGCGAGAGCGGCTTCTCCACGTATACATCCTTGCCGGCTTGACACGCCCACACCGAGCCGAGTGAATGCCAATGGTTCGGTGTCGCGAAACTGACGGCGTCAATGTCCTTGTCGGCCATGAGATCGCGCATGTCGCGAAAACGCTTGGGCTTTTTGCCGGTTTTCTTTTCGAGTTCGGCGGCGCGCTCCTCGAGCACGTGCGCGTCCACATCGCATAACGCGACGACTTCCGAATCCGGGAGGTCTGAAAATCCGTCTATATGACTGCCGCCGCGCCCGTGAATGCCGACGCAGGCCACGCGAATGCGTTCGTTCGCGCCGAATACCGTCCCGCGTCCCATTGTTCCCGCCACTAATGCCGCCGACGCCGTTGCGCCCAAGAACTGTCTCCGCGTGAATTCCATGGCTCTTCCTCCGTTATCCGGTTGGCCTATCCGTTCTTTTCGGTTATCATCGGCCTATCGCGGGTCCGCCTGCAAGTTTTTGACGGCCAGGAGGCGTGTTTTGTCCATTGCGTTGCTGCTGTTCCTGATAAGCGCCGGTACGGAACGACCGGCTGAATGTCCCATCATCGGCGCGATTCGATGGGATGGTTGGTTTCCGGGCAATCCGTGGGAGAAGAACCTCGCTCCAAAAGAATGGCGTTACCGCCTGCCGTTCTACGGCAAGATCGCGGAAGACGGATCGTGCCAAGTCTGTTCGGACTCGCAGGAGACGATGGATCGCGAAATCGCCCATGCTAAGGCCGGCGGTATTGCGTATTGGGCATTTTGTTACTACCATCCCAAATCGTGGCCGCAGGCCGATGCGTACAATTATGGCTGGCGGCGTTATCTCAAGAGCGAACGCAAAAAAGACGTGAACTTCTGCCTGCTGCTTCAGGGCGGTTCTCACTTGGGACCTGCCGCCGAGTGGGCGGCGACCGCCGGCGAATTCGTCGGCCTGTTCAAGGAACCCACCTACCAGCGCGTCTGTGGCGATCGCCCGCTGCTTTACGTGTTTGCCTGTGAACATCTCATTCCCCATTTTGGATCGCCGGAAGCCGCCGGAAAAGCGTTTGCGCTTCTCCGGGAAGAAAGCCGGAAGGCCGGAACGGGCGATCCCTACATCGTGGCGCAAATCTGGACGCATCAGATTCAAGCCGATTTTCTCGACGCGATTCGCTTCGACGCCTTGGGCGCCTACAGCGCGCAAGGCGGGAAAGGCGGGAAGCAGTCGTATGCCGATTTGATCGAATCCAACCGCTCCTACTGGGAGCGATACAAGGCTTCGGGACGCGAAGTGGCGCCGACCGTCAATGCGGGGTGGGATGGACGGCCTCGCAACTACGACGGGCCGTGGTATGAACAGGGAACCCCGCGGGAAATCGCCGCAGCCGTCAAAGGCGCATTCGATTGGATTCGCGCAAATGAGGCCGTTTCGCCCGCGCGAACCGTCCTCGTCTATGCGTGGAACGAACACGACGAAGGCGGCTGGCTTTGCCCGACGCTTGAAGAAGGCGCCGCCCGGCTCGAGGCCATACGCGCCATGCGCGACGCCTACAAACCCTGATTGGGTGAAACAACGGGCACAATCAACCAGATCCTACGGCCAAATTCGTCGGCCCCAGAACGCCCTCCTCGCCCACAGATTGGACGCAAGATCCGCTTTCGATTAGGGTGCGCACCCCGTGTCCTATTGCATGAACGGGCGGATCGCGTCGAACGATAGAAATTTTTCGCGCGGCTTTCCGTGCATTTCCCCGCGCCGAATTTCTTCCTCGTCAATGCGCCGCCAGTCAGAATAGGAAACCGGTTCGACATGCCGGCTGTGCAGCAGCTCGGCCATTCCGCGCGGATTTCGCTTGGGTAACGAGGGAGCATCTTCCATGAGACATGTCACGGTTTCGAAACTGTCGGCCTTATCGTTGCCGATGAGACCGGTGGGTCCGCGCTTCATCCATCCGCTCACGTAGAGTCCGGGCACGGCTTCGCCGTTGTCGATCACACGGCCTTTGTCGTTGGGGACGATCCCTCGCGCCGGTTCAAACGGCACGCCGGGAAGGGGTTTCCCGCGGTGGCCAATGCTTGTGAAAACAAGTCCGCAGTCCAGATCCACGAATTCCCCTGTGCCGGTTGCGATCAGATGGCCGGGGGCTCCCGTCAAACGATTACGTTCAAAGCGGATGGATTCAACGCGATCGTTTCCGTACAGTGCGGCCGGACTCAACAGAAATCGGAGATGGATATTTTTGGGCCTTGCGGAAGAAAATCCGGACAATGCCTGCAACACATCCATTGTTCTTCTTGCGGCATGATTGTCCGGGGCGTCGAGTTCGGCCTGGCTGGCTTCGTCCAGGATAAGATCTTCCGGCCGGATCAGGAGGCGGGCGTCGGGGAGGTTTCCCAATTCGGCGATTTCCTGCGAGGCGAATCGCGCCTGCGCCGGGCCGCGGCGTCCGATGAGAAAAATGTCGCGAATCCGGCTGGCCTGCAAGGCATTCAAGGCATAGTCCGGCATGTCGGTTTTCCGAAGAGTATGGTCGGATTGCGCGAGGATGCGCGCCGCATCCACCGCGACATTGCCGTGGCCGATGATGACGGCCGTGGACGAATCGAGCGCGAACGTTCGATGTGCGAAGTCCGGATGGCCGTTGTACCACCGGGCAAAGTCCGCGGCGGGCACGCAGCCGGGCAATGCCGCGCCGGGAATATCGAGCGGGGCGGGTTCTTCCAGACCGCAGGCTAGGATAACGGCGCTGTAATGCGTCCGAAGTTCGTCCACCGACACGTCCCGGCCGATGGCGACGTTTCCCCGGTAGACGAAACGGTCGCTCGAAGCGATGCGGTTGAAAATACGGATGACGGATCGGATTTTTGGATGGTCGGGCGCCACGCCGTAACGCACGAGTCCAAACGGCGCGGGCAATTTCTCGAACAAATCCACGCGGGCGTGTTGATCATGGGCCAAAAGAGCCTGCGCCGCATAGAATCCCGAGGGTCCCGCGCCGACAATGGCGACGTGCATGGCGCTCATTCGACCACCTTTCCCAGGGCTTGCAAGGTGAGGCGGGCCGTGTTTTCCCATGAGAACAACCGGCTGCGGGCGATGCCCTTGGCGGAAAGATCCGCGCGCAGCGACGCATCGGCCAGAAGACGTTCCAGTCCGTTGCGAATTGAGGAAATGTCGAACGGATCCACGAGCACGGCGGCTTCCCCTGCGACTTCGGGCAGCGAAGAACAGTTCGACGCAATGACCGGTGTGCCGCACGCCATCGCCTCGAGGACGGGAAGGCCAAATCCTTCCCACAACGAGACAAGCGCAAGCGCGTCGGCGCAGGATATCAGTCCCGGCAGATCTTCTTCCGGGACAAATCCCAGGAAACGAATGGCGTCGTGTGCCGGTGAACACCGGGCAGCCTCATAAATGCCGCTGGTCAGCCAGCCTTCGTCACCGGCAATAATCAGTTCGTGGGGCAAATCGGATCGTCCGGCGCGCAAGGCGGCAAAGGCCTCCATCAGACGCACAAGATTTTTGCGCGGTTGGATGCGGCCAAGATAAAGCAGGTACGGCGCGACGAGACGATATTTTTCACGGATAAAACGGCATTGGGCCGTGTCGGCGCCGGGCCGGAACGTGGCCGAGACGCCCAGCGGCGTCACCGTGATGCGCGAGGCCGGAATGCCTAATTGGGCGGTCATGTCGTCGGCGGTGGCTTGGCTTATGGCAAGCCAGTGCGTGGCGACACAGGCCGCGGTGCGTGTATAAATCCGCGCACGCGTACGCGCACGCCACGTAAAATAGCCACCATAATCGAAATAGGCTAGATCCAGTACCGTCGCGACGCGCGGACATCGGCAGGCAATCGGCAATTGAAGTCCCGGGGAAAGAAATACGTCCGGCGGATGATGCCGGAGTTCTGCGGCCAGGATGCGCTGTGTCCAGAAACGCCCGGGGGGCAGTATTCGGATTTCCGTGTTGGTTTCGTCCACGGGAAAACCGGCGCGCGCCGCCCGGTCGAGATACACACGGAACCGTGCGCCGCCAAGGGTCTGCATGGCGCGCAGAAGTTCAAGGCAATAGTTTCCGATGCCGGCGCGCTTCGGTTCGTTCGCGGCGCGTCCATCAAGGCCGACAATCATGGTTTGTTCCAGGGACTATACATGCGCGTGCCAAGTGCGCTAAGATGACGGGGACATTATAGCGGGAAGGTCCTGCCGTATCGAAACGGCGCGAAAGGATGTCGTATGTCGAATGAAAAAACGACCCTGGAACAACGGGTGGCGCGGTTGGCATGGCGGATGGTCGTATTCGGCCTCTTGGCGGGTGTTGTGGCCGGAGGGCTTAGTCTTACCATGCCCAATCGGTACCGCGCGACATCGGTTTTGCTGCTGGCGCCGTTGCCGATCACGCCGTCGGACACTCCGGGCCGGGCCTTTGCGCCTTCTTCTCCCGCGGCCCAGGTCGGCCAGTTGCTTGTCAGGCCCTTGTCCGTTCCCGACTATAAATTGATGTTTACCAGCGATGAAATTCTCCGCGGACTTCGTGACAAGATGATCTCGCTTCTCTCGGATCCGAAACAGAAAAAATCGGTTTCAACGAATGCGATTCGCGCGGCCATGGAAGTGACAACACGCATCCTCAAGCAATCGAGCATCGAAGTCGAATATCAACCTGTCATCGAATTGAGCTACGTCTCTTCTTCGCCGGAGTTGGCCGCGACCATGGCGAACGAATGGGCACGGCTTGCCATCGAAATGGCCGGTAAACTCGCCTCGAAAGGCCGGGAAGGCATGATTGATTTTCTCCAGAACAGCCTCGACTCCAAACTGGCGGAACTGGAAGCGGTGGACAGTGAAATCGAGCGTTTGGACAGTGAAATGCCCGTTGATATTTGGACGACGCGCGTACAGGATCTGAGCGGGCAAATCTCCAAATTTCAGATAGAACTCGCGAAATTGAATGCGGATATCGCCGACGCGCAGGGTCAGTTGGCCAAGTTGAGCAAGCAGCGCGAATCCACGCCCCCCGTGAACACACTGCGCAAGGCGCCTCCCGATGCCGCGTATTGGATGATCGAAGGGAGGGAAAAACTCGACAGTTCGAACGTGCTTATCACCGAAGAGACCAATCCCGTCTACACGCAGGTGGCCACATCTGAAACGCTGGTGCAAAGCGAATTGCAGGGCATGCTGGAGCGCAAGACGGCTGTTGAGCAGCAATTGGCCGTGCTTGAACCCCAACTGGCCGATCTCCAGAAAAAGTTGGCCGCGACCGTCCATCGGCGCACGGCCGCGCAGCGCAAGGCGGACGCGTTGACTCAGCAGCAGCAGCAATTGTCGTTGAGCGTTGGCGCGGCTAAAATCGCGGACGCCCAAAAGACGCCTGAAATCAAGTTGATGTCCGAAGCGAATGTGCCGGACCGCAAGTCGGGTCCGCAGCGTTCGCTGATGGTGGCGGCGGCGGCGCTGCTCGCGATGGCCGCCGTTGCGGCCCACTTCTTCGTGCTTGGCGCTCTACGCCAAGAACGATGAGGAACGCGGGAGACGCCTCGGTTTGTTTTACCCTTTGACCCGAAAACGTTCGGGCAGCAGCGCTTTGATTTCATGCAGGGGAACGACACCGCCCACGATGCCCAGCGCGAGGAAGGCAAACCATGCCGCCACACGCCCGGGGACGGCTTGGCTCCACGCCAGGATTCCCAGTGAAAACAGCATGAAGATATGCGCCAGGACGTGGCGCCGCAAGTCAATCGGCAATCCGTTGCAACGAACGGCCCACGTCTGCGCGGCATTGCTGAACGCCATGGCGGTCACAGCCGCCCATCCGGCGCCGGCGAGACCCAGCCGGGGTATCAAAATCAGATTCGCGGCAACGGCCACCAGCGCCGTGGCGGCGTTGATCATCGTGACGACACGCGGTTTGCCCAGCGCGATGAGACTTTGTCCCATGATGCCGGCCTGAAGCCCAAGACAAACCGACACCAGCACGGGCGCAAAAGCCGGCAAGGCATTCAGATACTCCGCCGTGAACAGAATGGCAATCAGCCTTTCCTGGATGGCCAAGGCGGCAAGAATGCCGAGATAACAAACAAAAACAGTTATGTTTGATACGCGATCCAACAGATGCGCGGCTCGTTCCCATTCGCCTTGTGCAATCAGATACGATGCATTCGGCAGATACGGCACCAGCGCGGCCTGCAAAATCCGCGACCCGTATCCCGCAAGACGCTTGGCGCCCAGTTCGTAATACGCCACGGCCGCCGGACCCAGCATGGCAGCCACCAGCACGCTGTCGAATCGGACAAAAGCAAACGTCAACAGGTTGTTGACATAGAGCGGCGCGCTGAACGACAACGACTCGCGGTAGGCCTCCCAGTCGAGCCGAAGCCGCCTTCCCTCCGTCAACAGGAGGTAGGAAATCAGGGCCGATGCCGCATATCCCGCCAAGGCCGCCAGCATTAGGCCGGGCAACCCCGCCTTCAGATACCCGACTGCAACGGCCACAAGGACGAAGTTGGCCAACGCACCCGCAATCAACCCTGACGCCCGCAGGCCGTACCGGTTCAATCCCGCCTGGATGGCCAGCACGTTCTCGCGAAAGTTTTCAAAAAACACGATAATCGGTAGTATCCAGAGGAACGGATAGAGTCCTACCCAATTCTCGTTTGCGGAAATCAACCGGGGATCCCGCAGCAGCCCCCATGCGATATAGATCAAAGCCGCCAATCCCAGCGACGTGGCGCACTGGAAGCCCAGCGCGGAGGCAATCAAGCGGTCCCTGTCCTTGACCGGCGCCGCCGCAACCAGTTTCGGGAGCGCCGACCAGAGTCCGCCATTGTTCACCAGGGTCAGGAAGTCGGCTGCAAGGATCAGGAGCGTAAACACGCCCACGGCAACGCCGCCCTGCAACACGCGCGTGAAAATCATGGCGCCGCCGAGTTGGCATGCCATCGAGATCAACATGCCCGACGCGGACAACACCGCTCCCTGTAAAATCACACGCTTCGCGTACATGGCTCTCCCGCGCGATTGTCGCACCCGCAACCGTTGGGGTGCGTGACTGTGGTCGCCATCGTAATCGAAACGGCGCTTGAATTCCCAATCCGGCAGGCTTTCGGGTAGGATTGCCGTCATGCAAGAAGGAGGAGATTGTCCGATGCGACTATCACGCCGTAGTTTTTTGGGCAGCGCCGCGGCGGCTTGCGCGGCGGCGCCGGTATGGGCACAAGCGGAGGGGCAGGACATGAAGCCGCCACGAATCATTTATTACAACAATTTCGCTTCGCATCTGCTGTGCGCGTTCAATCCAAACATGTATTATCCCGATCTTCCCCATCGCTGGTCCGACGACGACTGGCGGCGCCTGATAGACATGATCGCCCGTTTCGGCTTCAACGTCTTCGAGTTCTGGCTTGAACCCCGGTTGTTCTGCCGGGAAGCACTGGCCTCGCCGGTTGGAACCGAATTTGCCCGGCAGATGAACGCGGTCATCGAACACGCCCACGCGCGCGGCATGCAGGCCGAGATGATCGTGGCCATTGCGACCGTCGGAGAACAGTGGCGGACGCTTTGCCCGAACCTGCCCAACGAGTGGGCTGAAATTCGTTTTCTATGGGACGCATGGGTGCGGCGTTTTCCCGCTCTCGACATTGCGGGGATCTTTCCCGGCGATCCGGGCGCGTGTTCCCGCAACGGATGCACCGCGGAAACCTACATAGACAAATCCATCGAGATTGCGGTCATGCTCGACACGATCCGGCCCGGCATCGGCATCGAATTCAACACATGGGGGCCGCCGTTTTTCGGTTGGGGAAACATCCACATGCCGCCCGGCAGTCGCGGCGAGTTTATCCCGGAAGATCAGGCGTCGGCATGGACCTTCTCGAAGGATCGCGCGGATCGTTCAATGAATCACCTGCTGAAACGGCTCGGAGAATTTCCCGAACACACGGCGATTTCGATCAATATGGGTTTCAACAGCGATGGCAATCCAACGGGGGATCAGGATGCGCGCCCGTGGGCGAACGCCATCGCCAAAACGCGCCGCATCCTGACCTGGGATTTCAGCCTGACGGAAGGGGAAAACGCCGTGTATCCGCATTATCGTTTCACGCGGCTATTCCAACGACGGAAGGAGGAACGGGCTGCCGCGCCCTATTCCGGCGGCATCTGTTTCACGATGACACCGCTGCTGAACCAGTTGTCGCTGTATGAGGCGGCGCAGTCTTTCAGGAATTGCGATGGCGACCCGCATCGGTTGGCCGGCGATTTTATGGCGGACATTTTTGGGGAAGCGGGACGGTCTTTTGTTCCGGACTACCGATTGTTCGAAATCATACCCGATTGGGGCTGTTACGATGTGGTAAAAATGCCGCGCGCGGAATATCACCGGCGCATGGCCGCCTTTGCCGACCGTCTTGAAGACGCAAAAGGCTCGATCAACCACGCAGTGGTTTTGCATCCCGATCCGGAAACCTACCGTGCGGAACTGGCGTTTTTTGCCAGGCTCTTTGCCGATCTGACGGCGCCTGCTCCCGATTACGACTTGCTGAAAAAGACCTATTGGAACCATGTGTACAGAATCTACGACTGTTTGCCTGACCACGTGGATCCGCGACCGCGCGCCAACACGGATCGCTTCATCCGTCATTTCGCCGAATGGAGCACATAACCCCCTTTGTCGCGTTGCCGGATTTCGTAATTCGCTGTATCGTGATCGGGGGATCCCCTTCAGTGGATCCCGTTTGTGCCGCCGACAACGGGCAAGGAAACCGTGAAAATGCTTCCTTTGCCCGGAGCGCTTTCAACAACGATTCGCCCTTCATGGAGTTCGACGAGCCGCTTTACCAATGTTAGGCCGAGGCCCGTTCCCGGTACGTGAATCGAAAATTTGTTCTTGGCCCGGTAAAACTCGTCGAATATGTGCTCTTTTTCCTCCGGGCTCATTCCGATTCCATCGTCCTGCACGGAAATGGTTAGATACATCGGATTGCCGGCGAGTGTCACGTAAACATTGCCCTGTGCGGGCGTGTATTTGATGGCGTTGTCAATGAGATTCGAGATTACGATTCCCATGGAATCCGCATCGGCCAGAACGGAGGAATCTGAACCGTCGAGGAATTCCATGGATAGCCGGATGTCTTTTTCCCCGGCTTTTTCCCGAAAGTTTTCGACGGCTTGTTCGATGACGTGTTTCAGGGGGATTCGAGATCGCCGGATCGTGAAATGGCCTGTTTCAAGGGCCGTCAAATTGAGCAGGTCGTTGATCATGTTGCGGAGTGTCCGCGCCCGCAGCAGCGCCCGTTCGAGCACGGACCGCTCATATTCGGGATCGTTTTTCGATACCCCGCCCAGCACGGCGTTGAGTTGGCCCTCGATGGCGGCCAACGGGCTTTTTACCTCGTGCGCCACCATTGAGATGAACATGGACTTGGCCGTTTCAAGTTTTTTCAGCGCTGAAATGTCGCGCATGACGGCCACGGCGCCGGAGGTTTCACCGTTGGGTTCGAGGACCGGGCTGACATTGACCATATAGACTCCCTTTTCGATGTTTACCTCGCGCGAGGCAATGCCGGGAGCGTCTTGTGGGTCGATCGCCTCGTTCATGAGCGCCTGCAACTCCTCGCAGCCGAGCTGGTCCAGCGGGATTGAAAAATTCGGTTCGGCGAGAGCGGGGAGCATACGCGCGGCGGCGCCGTTTCGCAATACGATTTGCCGGTCGCGGTTTGCGACAATTACGCCGTCCGTCATGCAACTGATGATGGTGCTGCATTTCGATCGTTCGACAGCCACTTCGAGCAGGCGTCGCTCGCGTTCTTCCCGCAGCCTTTTTGTCTCGATATTCAATGCGCGCCGCTCGAGGCCGTTGCGAACGGGCAGCAGCAGTTCGTCGGGCGTGAATGGTTTGGGAATATAGCCGTAAGCGCCCCGACGCGTGGCCTCGACGGCGGTATCGATCGCCGCATACGCGGTGATGACAAAAATCACAACCTCTTCGTCCAGCGCCTTGAGCCGCTCGATAAGTTCGAGACCACCCATCCGCGGCATCTTCAAATCCACCAGGGCAACCGCCACGTCGCCGCGCTTCTCGAATAGTTCAAGGGCCGCAAATCCATCCGGCGCGGTGTCCACGACGTAGCCTTCCGCGCCAAGGATCTTGCTGCACCCCTCGCGCATGCCCGGCTCATCATCCACTACCAGAATTCGGGTCGTTTCGTTTCCCATCTGTATTCCTCGCCGGCATGCGGCCTACAGGCGTGCGGGGCCATGGGTATGCCGATGTCGCATCGTATCAATTCCCTCCGGGAATCTTCCCAAGAATTTCGGCGATCTTAGCCAGCAACTGTCGTGGATTCACGGGCTTTTCCAGAAAGGCCGAAACGTGCATCGCTTCGAGATCCTCCGGGCCCGTCGGGCGAAAATCAAAACCGCGCTGGCTTCCGGCCGCCGTGATAATGATGACGGGAATGTGCCGCAACGACGGGTTTTCCTTGAGACAACGCGAAAAAACGAACCCGGAATCGAGCGATTCCATCATCAAGTCGGTTATGACGAGATCCGGTTTTTCCGTTTCAAGGCAAGCCATGGCTTCTGCGGTGCTTGTAAAAGATAACACCTTATAGCCATTGTCGGTCAACAGACGCGATATTACGTCCACGATATCAATGTCGTCATCCACCAGCATGATGACGGGGACGTCATGTTCCACCACGGATTTCTGCCTCCTCTCTGGTAGGCGCCAGGGCATCACCGGTGTCCGATCCAAAGGGCAAGAGAATGGTAAACGTGGTGCCTTTGCCCGGATTGCTTTCGACACTAATGTCCCCGGAATGCATTTTGATGATCCCATAGGCGATGGCAAGGCCCAATCCCGTGCCCTTGCCCATTTCCTTGGTCGTGAAGAAGGGGGTAAACAGACGGGAAAGATGCTCTTCCGGGATGCCGTCGCCATTGTCGTCCACCCGGATTTCGACTTCATGGCCGGATTGTGCACGGGCGGCGGATACGGTAACCCGGCCCCCGTCGTGCGTTATGGCCTCAATGCCGTTGCGCATGAGATTGACGAGTACCTGTTTGATCTGTTCGGCGTCAATCATCACGACCGGAAGATCCGGAGCGATTTCAAAGGACAACTCCACGCCCGCGGATTGGGCGCGGGGTCCCATGATGGCCTCGATTTCCCTGAACAAATGCACAAGATCGGTGGGCGCCTTCGATACGCGGGATTGCCGCGCAAAATCCAGAAGGCTTCGCACAATGCCCTTGCAGCGGGTCGCCTCGCGCACGATCATTTCCAGATCTCCCCGCATCGGATCGCCTTCCGAAATGGATCGCAGCAACATGTGCGAATAAATCAGCACCGTGCCCAGCGGATTGTTGATTTCATGGGCCACGCCCGCGGACAGTTGACCCATCGAGGCAAGCCGCTCCGTCTGAACCAGCCGTTGTTGCGTCGCGGCCAGTTCCCGGTTGGATTGGTGAAGCTGTTCACAAGTGGTTTCCAGTTGATCAACGAGATAAGGCAGGCACATGGTCGCTTCCGCCAGTCCCTGGCATACGGCTATTGCCTTTTCGCGACAGGTCGGATATCCGCACGCCCCGCAGTTCAAGTGATCCTCGGGCGAAAATTTCCGCATCGTCTGTAATACGTGCGTAATCTCTTCTTCGGTGGGCTGTGGCAATATCAAGTTTTCGTCGGAAAATTGGCGACCCAGAGCCAGCGCCTTGAATTCGTTCTGCGCAGACCCGGCATAATCGGAGGCGGCATGGCGGGCCTGTTGCTGGATGAATTCCGTCAGGATGCCCTTACGGGCATGAACGCCCAGTTCGTTCAGCATTTTGGGCCCGCTGATACATCCTTCACAAAAGAGCAGATCCACGAACTGGGCCCGACAATCTCCCTTGGCGACTTCGTCCAACACGCCCAATACGCGCTCCTTGCCTTCCGTGGACAAGACGTTTGCGTTCAGCACATCCCAGCAGATTCCGGAGGTCCGCAATATGCCGCTCGACAACGGAAAAGACCAGCCCACCACGGCCTGGGGACTGTCAAAGTCGCTCTCCTCGAGCATTTCGGGATTGATGCCATGTTCCTTGAGGAGCATTTCGAGTTCCATGAACGTGAGCACGCTGTCCACCGCACCCGCCACGAAGGGATCGCGAATCTCATTCTTTTTTGCAATGCAAGGCCCGATAAACACGATGCGAAGCAGGTCGTTGGGATACCGGGCCCGAATGGCGCGCGCCACCGCAATCATCGGTGAAACAATGGGGGCGAGCATGTGGCGCAGTTCCGGCATGTATTTTTCGACATACGAAACCACCGCGGGACACGGGGAAGTAATCACGGCGTTTCCATGCTGGCACGACGCCTTGAACAACTTGCTGTATTCGCGGCTGACCAATTCCGCACCGAACGCCACGCTCCAGACTTCTTCAAAGCCCAGACGGCGCAACGCCGTTACAATCTTCCGGGGGGCAACGTGGCTGAAGGCGGCGGGATAGGAAGGCGCCAGGCAGGCAATTACACGAGAACCTTCCGACAACATGCCGATTACTTCCTGCGAACTGTCCTCGATGCGTTTTGCATCTTGGGCGCAGACCTTGACGCAATTACCGCATGCGATGCACCGTTCCTCGATGACCCATGCCTGGCCCTTTTCGACCTTGATGGCCTTGGCCGGACATTCGCGAATGCAGGCGTAGCAACGCTTGCATCGTTCCGGAATGCACGACACGATTCCCATCATCCAGCCTCTTGTTCCGATATCCGCACGACGCGCCTTTTTTCTTCTCGTTTACTTGAACTTTTCATCATTCCGATACACGCACGCCTCGATCTTTGCCCGACCCAACACGACATCTTCCGCAAGGGCCGTGCATGTCGGTGAACCGCATACGCCGCAATCCCTGCCGGGCAGTTGTTTGGTCAATGCGTCAATTTCGCTCAATTTCTCGATGGCTCTTCCAATATCGGGATCAAGGCGAAGTCCCGTTCGCGGCTCCAAATCGTCCACCCGGCGGACGACTTCAGCCTCTTTTTTGAGAAGCAACAGATGCGATTCGCGTTCCCACTCGTAGCGGGGACGGCTGATGGACGGATCTTCCGTCCACACGGGCGCCCCGAAGCAACCTTGGTAACACGCCGCCATTTCGATAACGGAAAAGTTGCCGGCCAACCCGTTTTCGACCGCATCCAGCACTTTCATCACATGGCGCATGCCTCCAACCTCGACCACATCCTGAAAGGGGTGCGCGGCGACGTTTCGACGCACTTCGCGCGCTGGGGCCACTATTCGGCGAAGCACGGCCTCGCGCAATGTCGCCGGGTGGACGATTTCGATTTTGGTCATGGCGTTTTTACGGTGAAGCACCGTCAGATGGGCCGGGCATATCGCGAGAAATACCGCGTGGGGGGCCGTCAAGTCCTCGCGCGCCATTTCAATGGGGGTCAGGAACGGCGCCACATTTGGCAACAGCGAGGGAAATCGCATACGAATCAGATTGACCACGGCCGGACACATCGGCGAAAGAACAGGCCGGATGGAGGCTTCCTCCCGCGCGTATCGCAATACGGCCGATCGCAATCCATTTTCCCATTCGTCAATCAACCGAATTTGGCGAAAGCCCATGTCGGCCAGTATGCCCAGCACCTGTCCGGGACTGGTGCTGGCGCCGAATTGTTCGAGAAAAGAGCCAGGCAGGACCAGCACAGTCTTTTTCTGGGGAACGGGGATTTCCCGCAATCCATCGGCAAACAGGGCGTTGGACTCGCAGGCTTCCGCGCAGGCCGTGCAATCCACGCAGAGGTGCGGAAGGATTTCCGGCTGTCCTTGGCGAACCCGCATCGCGCCGGTGGGGCAGGCATGCAGACAACGAAGACATTTCCTACACAGGGACTCGTTTATCCCGACTGAATTGGCCGCCGCCGCATCGGACACTTCCGGCGTCAGGAAAATGCTGAATCGAAGCCGGGTGCCTTCGCCCACCTTGGATTGAAGCGAAAACCGGTCGCTGTTCTTCTTGATGTGGGCCAGTCCCATGCCCGCCCCGAAACCCAATTCCCGCGCGGCCTGCGGCGCGGTCGAATAACCGTCCCGCATGGCCAATTCGATGTCCGGAATGCCCGGACCCTCATCCGACACAATCACGTCAAGCAGTTCCGCGCTCGCCGCCACGTCTATGGCGCCACGGTACGCGTGGATTACGACGTTCATCTCCGCCTCGTAGGCGGCAATCATGGTCCGCCGGACAATATGAGGATCAACACCGATTTTTTTCAACAGTTCCTTGATGTTCTTGGACGCGTTTCCGCCATTTTCATAGTCCCCGCCTGTGATGGGGTACGAGAATGTCTTGACGGCCTTTTTCGTCCTCATGTGTCCAGTCCCAAGGCGGCGCGAAATCGCCGACAGGTTTCTTCCATGTCGAACGGCGAAACGAGCAGGGTTGTCCGATGTTCCTGTGCCGTATCCAGAAGAACCTGGCCGGGTTCCGCGTTGTTGACAAGACACACCCCCGGAACGTCCATCAGTTCAATCAGCCGGACCACCGAAACCGTTAGCAGGGGTGTAATCAACATCGTGGTGTCCGAAACCCGGCCCAGCAAGTCGCTCATCCGGTCGCTGGCATGAAAATCGTTTATCTCGGTGCTTCGCGCCCGCCCGCGCACAAGAACCCGGGCGCCCGTTTTCTTCGCCAGGACATCAATTGTCAAACCCATTTTTTAGAACTCCGATAGTCGGTAATACTCTCCCGCCTGCCCTTGTCTATCCAGAGCGGCGCGGAAATCCCGCGGATCCAGTGTACCGAACCCGCGGGACTTTCCGCACCTTTGCGCCGTGTTTGAAAAACGCCGCGCCGACTGTCCAATGAAGTTCTGCGTTTAGATCCCGCCGGCCGATCCAATGTACTTCCCGCGCGGGGTATAGTGCGTATGCAACAATTTGTGGCTCAAATGCCCGCAAGGACCATCCTTGAGGAAGTTGCTGTAAATTTCCAGGACAGCCGGATTTTCATGCGATTTGCGCACTTCGGACCGACTGTCTTCGCTGTATATGGCCTTGGCGCGGGCCGCACGAATGGACGGGCTGGTGGGAATCGGCTGTCCACCGCCGCCGAGGCATCCGCCCGGGCAGGCCATGAACTCGATAAAGTGGCATTCACTAAACTTTCCACCGGCTTTGATGTCTTCGAGAACCTTTTTCGCATTCGCCGTGCCATGACAAATGCCGACCTTCAGCGTCGCGCCCTCGAGCCACTTCCAGTCCGGCACGAGATGCGCCAAGATGGCCGGAACCGGCCCGACTTTGGCTATCGGCAGTTCGGCATATTTGACGCCGTCGAAGCCACGCACGGGGATCACGTCCGCATGGTCGAACAGGTTTTCGATCTTGATTCCGCAAACCAGTTCAACGACGGTGCGTATGGCCGCCTCCATCACGCCGCCTGTCGCGCCGAAAATGACGCCCGATCCCGTTTCCTTGCCGAACGGATCGTCGAAATCCGACTTCGGCATCTTCGGCAGATCGATACCCGCCTCGCTGATCATCTTGGCCAGTTCGCGCGTGGTCAGGCCGTAATCCACGTCCTTGTAGCCGCTGTCGCACATTTCCGGACGGTTGCACTCGAATTTTTTGGCCGAACACGGCATCAAGGCCACCGTTACGATGTTTTCCGGATTCAGATTGTTGATCTGGGCGTAATACGTCTTGATGATCGCCCCGAACATCTGCTGAGGGCTTTTCGCGGACGAAACATGCGGAAGCATCTCCGGGTAGAAATGCTCGATGTATTTGATCCAGCCCGGCGAGCAACTCGTGAACTGCGGAAGCGCCGTTGCCTCTTTTTTCACAAGCGCCTTGTAAAGCCGCAGGATCAACTCCGTTCCTTCCTCGATGATCGTCAAATCCGCCGTGAAATTCGTGTCGAACACCTTGTCGAACCCGCAGCGGCGAAGCGCCGTGTTCATCTCCAGCGTCAACGGTGTTCCCGGCTCCATTCCGAAGCACTCCGCGATGCCCGCGCGCGGACTCGGCGCGGTCTGAATGACAACGTGCTTGGTCGGATCGTCTATGGCGGCCCAGACCTCGTCGGTTGGGTCGTTGGCGCGCAGGGCGCCCGTTGGACAGCGATTGATGCACTGGCCGCAATTGATGCAGATCACCTCGCCGAGCGGGCGGTCCATGAAAGTCGAGATCTTCGTCTCGGCGCTGCGGCCCGTGGCTTCAAGGACGCCGACTTCCTGTAAGTCAATACAGGTGCGCACGCACCGCCGGCACAGCACGCACTTGTTCATGTCGCGGATGACGCTATGACTGGATTGATCGGTCGAGTAGCGCGGTTCCTTGGGATGACCGAACCGGAAAAAGTCCACGCCATATTCCTTGGCCAATGACTGCAATTCGCAGTTGTTGTTGCGCACGCAGGCATAACAGTCGCCGTAATGGGTGGAAAGCAATAGATCAATGACATGGCGACGCGCCTGGCGTACGGCGCGGGTGTGCGTGTTGACCCGGATGGGTGATGTGATGGGATAGGCGCAAGACGCCTGCAGGGTCCGTTGACCTTCCACTTCCACGACACATACCCGGCATACCCCCGCCACGCACAAATCCTCGTGATGGCAGAGCGTCGGAATGTGGATGCCAAGTTGCCGCGCCGCTTCGAGAATGCTCGTTCCCATCGGCACTTTCAATTCCCGTCCGTCAATCGTGACGGATACGAGTCCGCCGATCGTCTGGCTGTCGGATGAGGCGTCAATGGCAAGCGCGCGCTGGCTGGCGGGCGCGCGCGAAGCGCTCTTGGTGGATGCTGCTTTCTGTGTCATGACTGGCTCCTTTCCCCATGACCGTTGTGGCCGTTCGAGCGCACCGTCCGGCCTACGATTTCATTCTTGAAGTGGGCGACAATGGATAGGAAGGCGTTCGGGCTCGATTGGCCGAGACCGCACTTGGAGGCCAACTGCATCGTCTCGCCAAGGGCGCATAACTCCTTCAGGTACTTCATCGAGCAGCGTCCCTTTTCGAGCAAGGCCACCCCCTCGAGTAGTTTCGCATTGCCTTCGCGGCACGGCGTGCACTGGCCGCAGGACTCTTCCACGAAGAATTCGAGGAAATTTTTCGCGACTTCGAGCATGTCGCGTTTTTCTGAAAAGACGATGATCGATCCACCGGTGGGCACGTCTTCAAAGGCCAGCGCCCGTCCGAATTCGACCGCGGGAATGCAACGCCCCGACGCGCCGCCGACCTGGACCGCTTTCGCGCCTTCACCACCGACCTCGGCCAGCAATTGCGCCACGGTAATGCCGAGCGGAAATTCGTACACGCCCGGCCGCGCACAGTCGCCGGATACGCTGAAAATCTTCAATCCGGCGGATTTCTCCGTGCCGATGCCCTTGAACCACGCCGCGCCCTTGGCCATGATGCACGCCACCCACGCCAGCGTTTCCACGTTGTTGACAATCGTCGGAAGGCCCATGTAGCCCGTATCCACCGGGAACGGCGGGCGATTGCGCGGTTCGCCGCGCTGGCCTTCGAGCGATTCGATCAGCGCTGTTTCCTCGCCGCACACATACGCGCCGCAACCCAGGCGCACCTCGATATCGAGGTCAAACCCGTCTTTGCCGAGAATCGAGGCGCCCAGCAGTCCTTTTTCCCGGCGATCCGCAAGGGCTTGCAGGATGCCGTCGAGCAGATAGGCGTACTCGCCGCGCAAGTAGATGATCCCGTGGCTCGCGCCAATTGCGTAGGCCGCGATGGTCATCCCCTCAAGCACAAGATCAATGTAATCGGACAGGATGACCCGATCCTTGAATGTGCCCGGCTCGCCTTCGTCCGCATTGCAGACAACATATTTCCGATCGCTTACGGCCGCGGCCGCGAGATTCCACTTCACGCTGGTCGGAAATCCCGCGCCGCCGCGTCCCTTGAGACCGGATGCGCCCACTTCGCCGATGACGTCTGCGCGACTCATGGCCACCGCCTTTTTGAGTCCCAGTCCGGGCTCGACGGATCCGAATGTCAGGGTATTCGTCTTGGTTGTCATGCGTGGACCTCCTCGGGTGTCACGGCGTACACGCTGAACGTCTTGCGGCATGATTCGACAATGTCATGCACCATTTCCGGCGTGACCCGCGTGTATACACGGTCGTTGACCAGCAGCGCGGGGCCCTGATCGCACATGCCCAGGCAATTGGCCCATTCAAGCGTGAACTTGCCGTCGGGCGTCGTTTCGCCGAATGTGATGCCCAGGTCGTTTTCCAACTGGCGCGCCACCCGGTCCTTGCCGGCCATGTCGCAGGAAATCGTCCGGCACAGACGAATCACGAACTTGCTGTGATAACTCTTGTGCAGGAAACTATAGAATGACACAACCCCATAGACTTCGACGGGATGGATGTCGAGTTCGTTCGCGATAAGTTGCATCGCATAATCCGAAATCCGGTTATACTTCTTGAGAACCTCCTGAAGAACAGGCAGAAGACCGCTGCGATCCCCGCCGTGTTGCGCGGCCCATGTCCGCACGTCATGGGCGAGACGCTCGTATTCGGGATTGAACATGGCATCAGCCCTCCGACCGGGCCAGCAGCGCCCGGACCTTGTCGCGCAAGGTCGCCGGCAATACCGGCTTTTCCTGAAAATCGTCCACCGGCACCACATCGTCGTCCTTGCCGAAGGTCAGGCCCGTCGCCTTGCCGACACTCGTCAGCATCAATATCGGCTTCGTGAAACCCTGGCGCCGAAGATCCTGCGCCATTGCAATGCCATCATCCTGAAACTCCATCATCACGTCCAGGATGATCAGGTCCGGCGACACGGCCGCAACCTGCGCCATGCCGTCCGGACGGTTGTTGGCCTCGAAGACCTCGTGGCCGTCCTTTTCCAAGACGAAACGGACGCTTTCCACCACATCCGTGTCGTCATCCACCACCAGAATTTTGCTCATGTTCACATCTCCTCCATTGTGCATGCCCTGGTTTCAACTCAAAGGTCGCTTCATGTTCCTTTTTCGTGCAATTTTTATTGAATAATGTTTTTTTCTCTGTGAAAATATTCACATATATTACCTTATAATATCAGAAGAAATGACCAATTGCAAGAAATTTTTTAGAAATATAATAAGAATAATGCGAATATAAGAAATATAATTTTTAAATATTCCTGTAAGTACCGAGTTCTTGAGATAATAGGATGAGAATTTCCACAAAGATTGGCATTTTCGGGTAATTTCATGTCGAATCAAGCAACAAGATCTTGTTGGGAAATTGAAAATGGCCGCTTTGTAGCGCCGATTTCCCAATCGGCATGTCGTGTTTCAGCAAACCGATTTGGAAATCGGCGTTACATTCCGAGACCTTCACGAGTCCGAGAACACGGTACTCTCAAGTTAGATCGTTCCAGTTGGCGGGAGTGAGGGGAACTGGCGTTTCGTAAATGTTTGTTCTCAAAATTTATTTTTTATGGGATTGAGATGCAACATTTCTGGGTGTGTTTTCGTGGTGTTTCGTCGCGGTCGGAAAGCGTCGTAGCATGGATTCGGGGATCGCGTGACGGTATATGCGCAGATCGCGCATCCAACCGTTGAAATAATCCCCGGAACCCCATCCGATACGGAGGGGTTGCCCATTGCGCAAATCATAGGCCGCGGGTTCGAAGGATGTGCTGGAGCCCACGAGATTTCCATCCACATAAAGATAAAGGCGATCGCCCCGGCGCACAGCGGCAATATGCCGCCAGCCGGAGGGGAGCGCGCGATCCAGGGTAACGTTACGGCCGGCCTCGATGCTGAAAACTCGTCCGGAAGGCAACGTGCCGCAAAAGAGTTTCCCTTTGTAAAGCGCCATAGACCATGCGCGGCGATACTTGTTGTCGGACACGTCCAGCGGTTGCCCGATGGGTGTCCATGAATTGTGGCCGTCTAGGCGGTAGACGCACGCGGATGGCAGGGAACCCGTATACAATTTTCCGTTGTAAACCATCATTCCCATGGTTTCCAACTCGTCGCCGGGCTTTCCCAACACGTCCCATGATCCATCGGTTTTTATACGGTAGACATGCGCGTTGGGCCAAGTCGAAAGGTGCAACAGACCCTTGTGTATCGCGAAACTGTAATCCTGATGGATGGGCGGTTGAAGTGTTGCGCCGACATAGTCAAATGTTTCCCCGTCATAACGGAACGGACCACCCGGCGCATCGTAGGAAACCATGTACAGGGCGCCGTTGAACACGCACGGATTGAGCACTCGCCGGCCCGGATGGCCGCAATAGATCCATCGGTCGCCCCCTTCGTGCCGGTAAAGCCCAAAACCCTCCCTCTTGAGTGTTGTGGCGTGCAGGGCGCCCCGATAGACAACCAATCCGCCCAAGGTGGCGGCCGATCCCGTTTCCGGATTGGATAACGCGCCGCAGAATGTCCATTTTCTGCCCCCTTCATAGCGAAAGATTTTCCCGCCGGGCGTGGTATTCGGCGAGGGGGGCATGGCCGATCCCGTCGTGTCGTACCGCGAAGTGCCGGCATATAATCGGCCGTTGCACACGGCAAGGGCGCCAACGGCGTTGCTTGTATCGGGGCTTCCGCAGTCCGTCCATTGACCATGGCCCTCGTACCGGTAAACATGGCCGGAGCCGCCCTCGTGCGGCTCGCACGTCCCGGCGTACAAGGCATCCTCGTATACGGCAAATCCGAAGACCAGCACGGCGTTTCCCGGACGGCCGCAATCGGTCCATTGGGGATCCAAGCGTCCGCTGTCAATGCCGAAAAAGATGTTGCGGTAGTTGGGTTGCGAATTGGAAACGCCGGAATAGGTTGCCATGCCAAGATTCAGTCCCGTTCGCGTGTCCGGGTCGAAGCAACTCAGAAGATCGCCTGGGGCGTCGTCCAGCGGATCTTCAACAAAAATAGTGACACATATTGTAAAGTCGCTTGTTCCGAGGGAGGGGACCATGGCCGCGGGCACTTCAAGATAGGCCGATTTCCCGTCGAAACGGGCGGCGCGGCATTTGTCCGGCGCCGGCACATCGAACACGACACCGTGGTTATCCGCATGCCGGCTGTTTCCGGAATGGTCCCGCGCATCTTCCTCAAGGGGCCAATAGGCGACGGGTTCGGCGATTTGCGCCGCGATATCGTTGCGAAGATTGGATTGCCGATGGTTCATCCGCGCCTCCCCGCGGCCAGATCCGCCGCTTGCATGGTTCGGAACCACGTCGTCGCTGTTCAACGCCATGGAATGGCCCGCGAGCATCAGTACAGCAAGGACAAGCGGACATCCGCAAACCACTGTTCCCAACAAGGACTTTTTTGTCATGGATGTTTTCTCCCAGGGAAAATATTCCCCCCGGCATGACCGGGGAATACTCATCTTGGCACAGAGGGAGCCAAGGCTTCCTGTAAGCCCGAAATCTCCAATTGAAGTATGCTGTGCGCCACTAATTTCGCAATAAGCACACACCCCGCCGGGTTGGTGTGGACAGAATCATAAAAGAGAGGTATACCCGCCTCGCGGAAGAGAGGGATCGGGTTGACCAATGGAACCGCGTGTTCCTCGCAATACTTCCGGAGCGCTTCCTGGTAGTAAAGAGGAGACTGTTCGGGCGTTTCGATTTGGGAAGCCTGGGGCCAGCATATACAGATTGTGCGTGTCCCGCTTTTTGAGAACGCGCTTCGCATCTTCTCGAGACAATCCAAATACTCCGCACTGGTCAAACGCGGGCGTGCGTCGGCCTTGCGCGCCATAAAAAACAGCTTCAACCGGAGGAACGCGAAGAGCCGCAACCCGTGCGCCTCGGGCTCGAGGGCGGCAGTCAAACGGTGTCGTTCGATGTCGGATATTCCATCCCAGCAAACACGGTCATTATTGCCAAAACTGAGGACCACCACATGAGGCTTGAGCGCGATCCATTCATCAATCCGGCGCAGCGCCTGATAGGCGGTATAACCCGTCGTTCCCGCGTTCACGACCTCGTACAGGTCAAAGCCCGCCTTTTCGTTCAAGAGTTTTTCCAGTTGAAAAGGCCACGTTTCAGAATCATTGACGCAAAGTCCGAACGTCGTGGAATCGCCCAAAGTCAAAATGCGAACTCGTGACCCAACCGGCTTCAGCGACGCTCCCCGATAGCCGTACTCATTCGTTGAAACCACAAATTCCCGGGGCAGTTCCCGGGTCTCCCCATCTACGATGTACTTCTTGAGCGCCACATTTTTCAGGTTGGGGAGAAGACGCCATGTGGAAAAAGTATTCGATTGGATCTGCTCGATGTCGGGGATCCCGGGGCTCTCGATAATGGATCGCCTGCTTTCAAGAATAATGTACCTAAACACAATCTCCGTTCCCGCGGCCAGGAGAATCAATGTCAGTAAAAAGATGATAAAAGCGTTGCGAGCCCATTTGATTCGGGATGTCCTGGCGGAACAATCCGCAACGGAGACCGTCATGCTCGAATCACCTCTTCCCACAGGCCTTTGTCTGGCAAATGGATACGCACATACACCCTGCCACAAGAAATCTTGTGGGTGTCGTTTTGTTTGGACGTCCATTTTTCCAAGTGTTCAGCCCATAAAAAAGTTTACTATTCACGATAAAAAAATCCCCGACATAGCCGCGGATCTCCCGATGGAGGTTAGCGCAAGCCGTTGTGGTGATTCAAAAATGAGGCTATGCATGGATGGTCGAGATCGTGCGAGACAGGGGGAAGCGTTTTTCGGCAAGATGAAAAACGTGTCCATCCCGGCCGTTGCGGAACTCCGCCGCGAAGGAACCGGAGCGATATGCCTCGAGAAGATGGCAACCGCATGAATCAATGCACTAAAATCCACAAAGAGCATGTGGCGCGGTTCGCGGGTTTCTTCGTTCTTGGGAACGGAACTGCTTGCTGTTCTTGGCTGTTTTCCACGGGTCAATGCCGTTTGGAAGGTGTGATAGGTGCAGATTCGACGGATTGGAGTCTTCATTTTTTTCTTGATCCTGCTGGCGGCCGGGTTGCGGTTTTATTGCATTCATCTCCAATCTTCCGTTTGGCAGGCGGAAATTTGCGGACTCGATCTGCTCAAACGCGCCACGGGTATCCGCGATATTTTGTTCGACCGCACGGTCAATCGTGAAAGCACACCGCTTTATTTCATTCTGCTGTATTTCGTTCATCGTTTTTCCGGCGACTCCCTTTGGATATTGAGATCTGTCGGTATCTTTTTCGGGGTGCTTTCAATCCCGCTTCTTTATGCGTGCGGACGTCGTCTTTTGGGTCGTAAGGCCGGCATGCTGGCGGCTTTATGGCTGGCCTTGTCGCCCTATCACATCATCAAGTGCCGCGACATTCGTCCCTATCCGCTGGTGTTGCTGCTGGGGTTGTTGTCGGCCTATGCCTTTATTCGAATCATGGAGGACGACAAGAAGGTTCGTTGGTGGTTGGCGAGCATCGTCGCCAATGTTCTACTGGTCTATACGCACGCCTTGGGGTGCTGGCTGTTGCTGGCGGAGGGGTTGGTTCTACTGATCTTTTACCGCAAGCCCTTTGTGCGGATTATCATGTGGACCGCCGGTCATTTCCTGTTTTTAATTCCCCTTGCCGTTTTGATGGCCGGCCGGTACAGTCTGGTGGACCCGCCGCTTTATTCGACGGTTTCCGACTGGCTGTCCAGCGTTTTCTACATGGACGCGTTTCGCATCGCCGAAGTGGCCGGTCATTTTGACGCGGATTATCACGCGGGTCCATGGCCGTCGTATCTTCAATTTTTACTACGCTTGTTCCCTGCCCTTCTTGCCGCGCTTTTCGTCTTTACCGCTGGAAGTTATCTTTCGTCGGTCGTGCGCATGATCCGCGCGGGTATTCGATCGCGTACAGGGGCCGGGCATGGGGGAGATTCCGGCCAAGTTCGCCTGTTCGCCTTTCTGTTGCTCTGGGTTGCCGTTCCTTCCGTTACGATGATCCTGATTACGCTTCTGGGAGTCCCGCTCTTTCAACAGCGGTATATCGTTTATGTGCTTCCCGCGACGTATCTGATTGTGGCTGATGCCGTGCTGTCGCTGCCGGAAAGGCATACGCGCATGATAACCCTCTCCGCTTTCACGGCGACGTTGTGCGTGATGAGTTTTCTCGCCATTCGCCTACCAATGAATGCGGATTATGAACGCGCCGCGCGCCACATCATGGAGCATCGTTCCGGTATGGATCCGGTGTTGTTGATTCCCGGACAGGATGTCTCCGGGCTTCCAATCGCACTGAAACCGTCGCGGTTGCCCCTCCAGGCCTTCGACCGCATGCACGAACTCTTGGAAGCAGCCGAAGACCGGTTGGCCGGGCATTCGGGCCTATGGGTTGTTTTCGATTTTGTATCCGACGCATTTTCAAAGGCACGGAGCAGAATTTTCGCGCGATATTGTGCGTTTCGTGGGATACGATACGAAAAAACCGTTTTTCTGGGACGTTGTGACGTGGTGGTTTTTCAATGCACGAAAGGCGCCGAGTATTTACCGTGGGCCGATGAAAGCGCCTTGGACCGGTTTCACGCGCAACTGGGAGACTCCGTGGACGATCTTTCGCTCCGGCGGCACGCCGCAGCGGCTTTTGAAACCCGTGGCCGTTACCATGAAGCCGCTGAAGAATATCGTGCAATCCTTCGCTATGGGCTGGATTACGCCGGGAAATTCAGCGATCTGTCCAATGAATTGATGATGACGGGATATGACGACTGGGGCGGCCCCGATTTTTCCGCCTATTTCCTGTATGAAGCCGCCGACGATGTGGCCCGTGTTTTGCGCAATAATCATCAGGAACAGGAAGCGGAAGCATTTGCCCGGGACATGCGCGCCCGTTTTCCCGGCAACCCGTATATGGAACGGCTTTTCACCGGTGAAAAGGCGCTTGCGCCGCATTCGCCCCGCACGGATCGTTCTTTTCTCTATCGCTTGGACGATCATTTCCCGGAAGCCTCCCTTGCGTCCGTTCCCCCGGATAGCGACTCCAAACCGTCCGTGATGGGCCTGATTGGCTCCGATCAGCAATGGAGCACCGGCAAAGAGTCTTCCCGTTGCCAATTTGAAAACGGCGTTCTTTTATTTTCTGCCCAAGAACGGGATTATATCCAGACGCCCGATTCCTTTCGCTGCTATGGGCCGGAAGTGGATGCGATTCGTCTCGTGATGACGGTTTCGGGTCCGGAAAAAATCCTTGTTTCATGGCATTCCAAGGGGTCCATGTGGGAATGGAGCGATGACGATGGCCACGCACTCATCCCCATACTTGTTCTTCGTCAACGGGAGGAAAAGGAATACCTGCTCAAGGTCGGTGGGCTTCCCTTGTGGCAAGGCCGCGAGATTGACGGGCTGCGCATCATTGCGCCAACCGCCGGGGAAATTGCCATCCGCAATGTGGACATTGTGATGCGCGCGGGATTGTTCGGCGGGAAGGCCGGCACGGCCGCGTATCGTCTGGGAAATTCACTGCGGCCCTGCGTTTACATGAAGCCCCCTGTCCGGCTCTCCTATCCCATGAAGATTCCCGATCATGCCCGTTTCACGGCTTCGCTGGGCGTCGTATCCGGCGGACATCCGGTGGATTTCACCCTAGAAATTGCGACCCCCGATGGAAGCGAACCGTGTTTGAGCCGGCGCGTGGATCCTCAGACCCCGTGGTTGAATGTGGATGCTCCTCTCGGCCGGTACGCCCATATGGAAACGGAATTGATTTTGCGTGCCGAATGCGACGCGCCGGGGCAGGTTGCGTTGTGGGCCAACCCGATCGTGTTTCAGGAATCCGCCGCGCTTCCGGAGAAACCCAATATCCTCTTCTATGTGGTGGATTCCCTGCGGGCCGATCATCTCGACCTTTATGGCTACCATCGGAATACCGCTCCTGCCCTGACGGAATTCGCGCGGGGCGGGGCGTGGTTCCGGAAATGTATCGCCCCGTCAACCTGCACTCGATCGTCCATGGTTTCCATCTTCGCGGGTATCGAAGCGATTGCGCACGGGCTCGGCTGTTGGGATATGGCGGAACCCGTCGTGCTTGCCACGTTCCCGGAAGCGCTGAGAAGCGTGGGATATACAACGGCCGCGTTCACGGAGAATCCCTGTACGCCGCTTGCCGTGCCGCAGCGCCGAGCCTTTTGTTCCGTGGACGATTTCGATGAGTTGACCGCCTCCCGGGACGGATCAACGTTCGGCGCCGTGCAAACCTTTTTCCAGGAACACAAAAACCGCCCCTTCTTTGTCTATATCCACACGATGGAATGTCACGTTCATTTCAATTCACCGGAAGAGTACGGTTATGAATCGCCGCCATCGTATCAAGGGTTATGGGCGGCCGGTCGTAAGGACCATGAAGGCTGTTACGACGAAACCATCCGTTTCGCGGACGATAATTTTGCGCGAGTTCTTGGCTTGTTGCGCGATGAGGGTCTCGAAGCCAATACCCTTGTTGTCTTCACATCGGATCACGGCGAGGGGTTTGGACAACACCCGAATCGCATCATTCACGGTTACGAGCCGTATGATGAACTGGTGGGCGTTCCGCTGGTCATGTGTTGGCCGGGTCGGATTCCTTCCGGACAAGCGATCGAAAATATAGTCCAGTCGATCGATTTAGCGCCGACCTTTCTCGATATCCTCGGCTTGCCGCCGAACAGTCCGTTTCAGGGATTGAGTCTTCGGCCGCTTCTGCAAGGGGAACGCCCGGACGGCCTGGCCGAGCGTGTTTTATATGCCTATGAAGGTCAAAATCTGGCGCCGGAAACCAGCACGGTGGCCATCGTAAAAGACCGCTGGAAATTATTTGGGCGCTTTCCGGATACGTCCAAGATATTGTTCGATTTGGCAAGCGATCCGCTGGAAATGACCGATTGCACACCGGAAAATGCGGGATTGGCGGCGAATCTCGAAGCGCATCTCACGGCCCACTGGCCGCCGTTGATGGACCTGCGGAAAAAATACGAGCCCTTGCGCACGACGGCCGTGCAGATCATGGATACGCAATGGGATGAAATGTTGAAAGAGTTGGGAAATCCGGGAAGATGAACGCTTCATTGATTTCATGCGCGCATCGAAACCGCAGACACGGCGTTGTCTGTCCAACAAAGGAAAACGGATGATTCCGCGCCGATGGGTGGAAATGGCGCCTGGCGAAAGGGACTGCCTTGAAAATCTCGCGGCCGGTTCTTCCGGCAATGAAGCAGTCATCGCCGAGTGGGAAAGGGCCGTGGCCCGTTTTACGGGGTTGCCTCATGCGGCCGTGGCGAGTTCGGGGCGGCAAGGCATGCTGACCATCCTGAATCAGCTTGGTGTCGGCCCGAATCACGAGGTCATTGTTCCCGCTTACACGCTGGGCGATTTGCTTCCACTCATACAAGGACTCGGCGCTCGTCCTGTTCCCGCCGACATTAACCTCGACACGTTCAATGTCACCGCAGAGACCATCACGCCGCGGATCACATCCCGCACGCGCGCCATACTGGCATTGCATGCCTTTGGCGCTCCCGCGGACATGCCGGCCATTCTCGATGCTGCCGACAAACGCCGCATTCCCGTCATCGAGGATTGCGCCCATTCGCTCGGCGCGACATTGGCGGGAAAACAGACCGGAACGTTTGGGCATGCGGGCTTTTTCAGTTTTGAATACAACAAACCCGTCAACACTTGGGGGGGAGGCATGGTAGTGACGCGCGACGCGGCCCTGGCCGAAAGCCTGCGCGAACGACAGCGCGGCGGCATGTCCGATCCCGCCTTCCTGAAGACCAAAATCAAGGGAATGCAAACGGAACAGCGCATGTTCCAAACGGGCGCGGCCTTCGTTCCCCTCTTGTTGTTTGCCCTGCCGGGCGTGCGCGGCGTCATGGCGCGCGCCTACCGCCGCATGCAACGCACCCCGCCGCCCCGGTTGCGCTATCTTCCGGTTCAGGCGGAAATCGGCATCGCCAAGTTGTCCACGCTTCCCGAACGCCTCGCTGCGCGGGAAACCGCGGCAAAGGCCTATTGCGATCTGCTTCATCCCGACATACGGCCCCAGCGACTCCTGCCCGGCGCAACCTCGACATGGTATTTTTTCGTGGTTCGCCTTCCCCGGTCTGCCCAAATTCCCCGTATCGGGCTTCTACTGAACGGCATTGATGCCGGCATCGAACACGAAATCGCCGATGACTGCGCCGCGATACTCGACGACGCCGGTTGTCCCAATGCCGCTCAAATGTATCGGACGGCCGTCGCCCTGCCCATGTTCGACTCGATAACGCCTGAGCAAATACAGAAGGTTGCCCGAATTATCAACAAAATGGCCGTCTGATTCCCTGCATTCCGGCATGTTGCACAGGGGACGTTCGGATCGGCGATTCGGGGCTATTTTCCCATGGCGCCGCGCATGTGATAGGATTCCGTTTTCGCGTGCCTGAACGACATGGGCGGCGGTTTCAGAACGGAGGCGGTATGGCGAAGAACATTACGAAACGCGGCGACGACTATTCGCAATGGTATATTGATGTGGTATTGCAGGGTGAACTGGCGGATTATGCGCCGGTCAAGGGTTGCATGGTCATCAAGCCGAACGGCTACGCGGTGTGGGAGAACATCCAAAAGAATCTCGATCGGATGTTCAAAGAAACCGGCCACGTCAACGCCTATTTTCCCGTTTTTATCCCCGAGAGTTTCCTGAAGAAGGAGGCCGAGCACGTCGAGGGGTTCGCGCCGGAATGCGCCGTGGTCACGCACGCGGGCGGCAAGCCCCTGGAAGAGCCGCTGGTGATCCGGCCCACCTCGGAAACGATCATCTGGTCCATGTACCGCAACTGGATTTCATCGTACCGCGACCTGCCGCTGCTCATCAATCAATGGGCGAACGTGTGCCGGTGGGAAATGCGCACGCGCCTGTTCCTGCGCACTACGGAGTTCCTCTGGCAGGAAGGCCACACCGCGCACGCCACGCACGAGGAGGCCGAGGAAGAGGCCTACAAAATGGTGCATGTTTACAAGCGTTTTGCCGAGGAATACATGGCGATGCCGGTCATTGCGGGACGCAAGACCGACAGCGAGAAATTCGCCGGCGCGCTGCACACATATTGCATCGAGGCAATGATGCAGGACGGTAAGGCGTTGCAGGCCGGAACCTCACACCATCTTGGCCAGAATTTCGCGAAGGCGTTCGACGTGCAATTCCAGGACGCGAACAAGCAGCTTCAATATGTCTTCGCGACGAGTTGGGGCGTGTCCACGCGGCTTATCGGCGGCATGGTCATGACCCACAGCGACGACAACGGCCTTGTCATTCCGCCCAAATTAGCGCCGCTTCCCGTCGTCTTTGTGCCCATCTGGCGAAGCGAAGAGGAAATGGCGCGCGTGCTTGGCCGCGCCCGCGAACTTACGCGGGACTGGGATCCGCTCTTCTACAAGATTGACGATCGCGACCAGTACAAACCCGGCTTCAAATTCGCCGAATGGGAAGTGCGGGGCGTGCCGATCCGCATCGAAATCGGACCACGCGATTGCGACAACAATCAGGTCGTCGCGGTTCGGCGCGATACCGGCGCAAAGATTCCGCTGCCGATGGACGGACTTCAGGAGAAGGTCTGCGCGCTGCTCGATGAAATCCAAGCCAACCTGTTCAATGCCGCCAAGCGGCGCATGGATGAACGCACCTATACATGCGATTCCTACTCCGACTACAAGAACAACGTCGGCGACGGTGGATTCTTCCGCGTGCACTGGTGCGGCGGCGCCGAATGCGAGGCGCTCATGTCCGAAGAGACCAAGTCCACCATTCGCTGCATCCCTTTCGATGCCGAAGAGGAAAACGGCGTCTGCATGATTTGTGGAAAACCATCTAATCGGCGCGTGGTTGCCTCGCAAAGTTACTGACCTGCGCCATTCACAACAGGGCGGACACGATAGGCGATCTCGTTTGGCCGTGTCTTTCCGAAAAGGCCTTCCGTGAAACTTTTTTCCTGGCTTCAGGCATGAAATGCGTATGCATCAATGGAAAGACATTGAATTTGATTATGTCGTCCCGTATCGTCTCGCTTGATCAGTTTCGTGGATATACCGTCGCCGCCATGTTCTTTGTCAATTTTCTGGGCGGTTATGCGTGCATGCACCCGGTGTTCACGCATCACGGCAACTATTGCAGTTTCGCGGACCTTGTCATGCCGCATTTTTTCTTTGCGGTAGGCTTTTCCTTCCGGTATACATTTCCGCGATCCATTGAAAAATTGGGCGCATGGCCGGCGTATCGAAAGGCGATCAAGCGCAACCTCGGCCTGATCCTGTTGGGGGCGATTTATTACGGCCTGGACGGCTCTTACGGCTCGTGGAGCCAGATCCAGTCCTTGGGCGTGTGGGGTTTCCTGCAATCCACGTTTCGCAGCGCCATGTTCGAAGCGCTGACGCATATCGGCCTTACGGGCTTGTGGTTGCTGCCGGTCATTCTGACCACTACGCGCGGACTCTGGGCATTCATGTTCTTCACCGGATCGTTGCATGTCGGCCTATCGCATCTTTTCTATTATGATTGGGGCATGCGCCACGGCATGATTGACGGCGGCCAACTGGGTTTCATGAGTTGGGCCATTCCGACATTGGCCGGCGCCATCGCATGCGATTGGATGCGCGACCGGGGGCCGCGCCGGGCACTGGCGCCGTTGATCGGCTGGGGCGTGCTATTGTCGCTGCTGGGATACGGCCTCTCGTGCCTGAATAACGTCCATCATGCGCTTATCGGAAACAATCCCTTGCAGGGTGCATGGCGCTGGCTTGCCGCGTTGCCCTTTACGCCACCGGCGCTCCCGCAGGACATGTGGACGATGAGCCAGACGGCATGCAGCGTGTCGTACACAACTTACGGCGCAGGCATTTCACTACTGCTTTATGCACTGTTTGTCGTCGCGTGCGATATGTCCCCGTTGCGTTTGGGTGTCTTCCGCACCTTCGGCACGAATGCGCTTGCGGCCTATCTTATCCATTCAACGGTGCAGAACGCCGTTGCGCCGCTGACACCGGGCGACTCGCCGATGTGGTATGCTTTCTTGGCGTTTGCGGTTTTTTTCGGTGTTACCTATCTCTTTGTGCGTTACCTTGAAAAGAACAATATCCATATACGGTTGTAATCTTCGGCCTGTCTTGATAGTCCTGGCCGCATGTGGGTCCAATTTCGCGCCTTCGGAGACCGCCATGAATCTTCTTGAATCCGACGATTGGGAATTTCTTGAAACGATCGCGGCATCGGTCGTCGAGGCATCGCGGGTTGCGCCGGGTGGGGGAGTGGGGAAGATCGGACCGAACACGACCGGTGGCACATTGATCCGGCCCGGCGGCCGCGACTGCTATCCCGCGTTCTGGATCCGCGACTACGCCATGTCGCTCGAATCGGGATTCATTACACCTGAAGAACAGCGCCATGCTCTGTTGCTCACGGCGCGATGCCAACAGGACAAACCGTGGCGCCTGCGCAGCGGGAGTTTCGTGCCACCCGGCGCGATTCCCGATCATATCACGCTCGACGGCAAGCCCATTTTCTTTCCCGGTACGCTGGACGATTTCGAAGGACAGGGCGGGGACGCATGGGGTTATCTCCCGGCGTTCGACGACCACTTCTATTTCATCCAAATGGCCGCGGCCTATGCCGAACTTGCCGGTGACACAGACATTCTTACCCGGGAAATAGACGGTATTCCGCTCATTGACCGGCTCGACCGCGCGTTTCATGTACCACCTTCGCGCGCCGACAATGGCCTTGTCCACTGCGAAGCGGACAACCGTGGCGTGACCTTTGGATTCGTGGACACGATTACCCATACCGGCGACGTCCTGTTCGCCTCGCTCCTTAAATACCAAGCCGCCGACGAAATGGCCCGATTTTATGAACGCATCGAAAAACCGGACAAGGCCAGCGAATATCATGACGTCGCGGCCATGATCCGCATGGCCATTCCGGCCACGTTCGCCACGGGCAAGGGACTCCTTCGCGCCTCCACGGTAACCAGCGGGCAACCCGATGTCTGGGGTTCGGCCTACGCCGTTTATATCGGTGCGGTTGACGAGGCCCAAGCAGGAGCCGTCTGCAAGGCGCTTGCCCAAGCGTATCGCGATGGATCGCTGGCCTGGCGCGGCAACATCCGGCATGTGATCACAACGGACGATTACAGCTCCACGACCGCATGGGAGAAGGCTCTATGTCCAAAGAACCGCTATCAGAACGGCGCATATTGGGGCACGCCCACCGGCTGGGTCTGCTATGCCATGGCCCAAACCGATTTCGATCTCGCCCGCAAACTCGCCAACGAATACATCGCCGAACTTCGAGAAGGCGACTACCGCAAAGGATCCGAATTCGGCTCGCCGTGGGAATGCATGCACCCGGACGGCAACCATCGCCAAAATCCCGTGTACATGGCCGGCGTCACCTGTACCTATGCCGCTTTCAAGCGTATTGAACGCGAAAAAGAGCGCTGTCGTGAATCGGTGCAGCCGCTGCCATGAGCAAAGGGCGCGGATCGCTTGCCCTTATCCAAATTTGATGAATATTGCCTGCCGCCGGTATTCTTGCAATAATGCGGCAGGAGGAATGGCGAGCGATGAAAGTGCTGTTGATGACCGACATGGAAGGGGTGGCGGGGGTCAAGAATTCGGAAGATTGGTGCATGCCGGATTCCCGGTTCTATTCGGTTGGTTGCCGTTTGCTGACGCTCGAAGTCAATGCGGCGGTGGAGGGTTTCTTCGCGGGGGGCGCAACCTATGTGCAGGTGGCGGACGGCCACGGATGGGGCGGAATAGACATCGAGATGCTCGATCCGCGCGTCGAGTATGCGCGCGGCTGGGGCGCGAAGGCGTGGCCATTCGGTTTGGATGAAAGTTTTTCGGGCGTGGCGTGGGTCGGCCAGCACGCCAAGGCCTCTACCGAATATGCGCATCTCGCGCACACCCAAAGTTTCGCCTATATCGATCTTTCCATCAATGGCCTATCCATAGGTGAATTCGGCCAACTGGGAATGTGCGCGGCGGAACTGGGCGTTCCGGCTTTTTTCGGCTCGGGCGATCTGGCCTTCACGAAGGAGGCCGAGGCGCTGGCGCCGGGGATTGTCACGTGCGCCGTGAAACGGGGCGTGATGCCGGGAACCGGCGAGGAATGCACCGTGGACGAATACCGCAAGCGAAATGCGGGCGCGGTTCACACGACGCCGGTGCGGGCGCGCGCCATGATTCGCAAGGCAGCCGAGGCGGCCTTGTGGAAACTCAAGAAGAATCCGCCGCCGCCCGTGGCATGCAAAGCGCCCTTCGAACGGGTGGCTGTGCTTCGACCGGAAAAAACCGGTGAACCGAGGCGAACGGCCCGTGAAACTCATCCAACATCGGTGATTGAATTGATGTCCATGCCGGTGAATTGGAAATAAGCATGGCCTTGGACCGGGTAAACGGAACATTGAAGGAAATTGTTGGAAAGGATTGCGGCATGGCTATTCGTCTGGGAGTGATGGTCGGATTGTTGTTTTCGGTTGCGGCAATGGCCGAGTTCACGTTCGAGGATCGGGATGGATCGCTCACATTGTTGGAAAACGGCAAGCCGGTCTATTCCTATCGTTACGAAATGGTTGCCCCGCCGCAGGGCGTGCCGGCGCATTTCAGCCGGTCGTGCTACATCCATCCGTTGTACGATCTGAACGGCAACGTCATCACCCAGGATTTCCCCATCGATCATTTTCATCACCGAGGCGTGTTCTGGGCGTGGCCGGAATGCAAGGCGGGTGAACGTCCGATGGACGTATGGGCGCTGGGCAATGTGCGGCAGCGCCACGAGGAATGGCTCGCGCGTGAAACCGGCACGGATAGGGCCGTCATGGCGGTCCGCAACCGATGGGCGTTCGATGCCGATCCCGAAAAGGCCGTCGTCCGGGAAGAGGTGCGCATCACGGCGTTTCCGTCCGGCGAAACCGGCCGCCCGCTCGATTTCGATATTCGCCTCACGAACGTTTCGGGGGATTCGGTCACGTTTCTGGGCGCGAAAAACAAAGGGTATGGCGGATTCTGTTTCCGCCCCGACGCCAAGAACAAGCCCTTTGTTTTTACCACGGCCAAGGGTGTCTGCCCGGAAGACGCGCTGCAATTCGACACGCCGTGGGCGGATGTGTCGTGGGCCAAAGAGGGCGGCGCCGGGGTGGCCATCTTCGAGCATCCGTCCAATCCCGGTTATCCATTTCCCGGCTGGATTTTTCGCCATTACGCGTTCCTTGGCGCGTCGTGGCCGCACGAGCAGGAACATGTGCTGAAACCGGGCGAATCGTTTCAACTTCGGTACCGTTTATACATTCACGCGGGCGACGCCGAAAAGGGCGAAGTCGAGCGGTCTTTTCGGGATTACACGGCCACTGTGGAACGATAGGGGAAGCCCATGCAGGACCTCTTGCACCGTGTTTTGGAATTTACCGGCGAGGGCGTTTATCGCTACCGGTACGACGATGGGGTGGTGCTGCTGGCAAACCCCGCCTTGGCGCGTATTCTGGATCTCGACCTTGATCCGAAGGAAATTACGGGGAAAAATATTCAGGACCTGATGGGACCGGAAGCGGCCGCTTTGCACGGGGATCTGGCTTCCATCGGCGAGATTCGCGGCAGGGAATATGAATTTACGACCTGCAAGGGCAACCGGCGCCGGGTAGTGCATGACGTCTTTGTCGTCGAGGATGCGGCGATGCGGACGAGGGTGGTCGAAGGCATGCTGAGGGACGTCACGGACGCCCAGTGCGCGAAGGATGCATTGTCGCGCCAAAGCGGGCTTCTTCAGGTGCTCATGGACGCGATGCCCGATCTTATTTTTTTCAAGGATGAAAAGAGTCGTTTTATCGCGGGCAACAAGGCGTTGGCCCGTCTCATGCTTGGGCACGAGGACGTCTCGCAACTTCTGGGCAAGACCGATTTCGATTTCCACCCGCCCGAATTGGCGGCTCGTTATTTCGCGGACGAAAATCACGTCATGTTGACGGGCGAGCCGATTACAGCCATCGAGGAGCCGGTACTCGATAGTGTGGGCAATCCGCGCTGGTTTTCCACGACCAAGGCGCCCATTCGAGACGAACAGGGGCGTGTCGTGGGGATCGTCGGCATTGGGCGCGACATCACCGAACATCGGCGTGTCGAGGATGCCCTGCGTCTTGACGAGCAACGACTTGAAGCACTTTACCGACTTGGCCAGATGGCCGGAGCATCACTCCAGGAATTGTCGAGTTTTGCGCTGGAAGAGGCCATCCGCCTTGCCGGCAGCACGGTCGGTTATCTGGCGTTTCTCAATGAGGATGAATCCGTTCTTACCATGTACGCATGGTCGCGCGAAGCTATGGAGGAATGCCTCATATCGGATAAACCGCTGATATACCCGGTGGAACAAACGGGATTGTGGGGCGAGGCGGTCCGTCAGCGGAAACCCATCATCACCAACGATTATGCCGCGCCGAACCCGTGGAAAAAGGGGCTTCCGGAAGGACATGTTCACCTCAACCGCCACATGAACGTTCCCGTCTTCGAGGGAAACCGGATTGTGCTGGTGGCGGGAGTGGGCAACAAGGCGACGGATTACGACGAATCGGACGTGCGGCAATTGTCGCTGCTGATGGACGGAATGTGGCGGCTGGTTCGGCAGCGGCAATCCGACGAGGCCCTTTTTCAAAGCGAGTGGAAATACCGCACCCTGTTCGATGTGTTTCCCACGGCCATTTTCCTCGAGGAACTGGATGGGCGCGTTCTCGACTGTAACACGGCCGCCTGTGAAATGTACGGCTGGTCGCGTGAGGAAATGCTACGACTGTCGGTCGCCGATCTGGTGCCCGCGGATCTTGCCCAACGCCTGCCGGCTTTTGAGGATGAAAACCTCCTGAAGGGCGGATTCTTCATCGAAGCCCAAGGCAAGCGAAAAAACGGCGAAATTTTCCCAACGGAAGTAAACAGTCGCACGATAAAACTTGGCGAACAGATGCTTGTGCTCGTTTCCGTGCGCGATATTACCGAGATCAAACGCATTCGCGAGGAACGCGAGCGCCTCAACCTGCAAATTCAGCAGACGCAGAAACTGGAAAGCCTTGGCGTGCTGGCGGGGGGAATTGCCCACGACTTCAACAACCTGCTGACCGGCATCCTGGGACATGCCAGTTTGGCGTTGATGACCCTTTCTCCGGTTTCCCCCGCCCGGGCCAACATCCAGCAGGTCGAGATAGCCGCGCGTCGGGCGGCGGATCTAACCAGGCAACTCCTCGCCTACAGCGGCAAGGGACGCTTTGTCGTCGAGCGAATCCATCTTTCGGAACTGGTCGAGGAAATGATGCACCTGCTCGAAGTGTCCGTCTCAAAGAAATGTTCCCTGCGTTGCCATTTTGCCGCCGACACACCCTGCATCGAGGCCGATGCCACACAAATTCGCCAGATCGTCATGAACCTGATAATCAACGCGTCGGAGGCGATCGGCGATCGACAGGGTACGATCACGATCGCCACGGGCTGCATTGAATGCGACCGTGCCTATTTGGCCGAAACCTACCTTGACGAGGCGCTTCCCGAAGGCCGGTATGCCTTTCTGGAAGTGTCCGATACCGGCTGCGGCATGACGCCGGAGATCCGTGCGCGGCTTTTTGACCCGTTTTTTACGACCAAATTCGCCGGCCGTGGGCTTGGATTGGCCGCGTTGCTGGGGATTGTGCGCGGGCACCGGGGCGCCGTGAAAGTCTATTCCGAGCCTGGAAAAGGCAGTTCATTCAAAGTCCTGTTTCCCGCCGCGGAGGCTCCTGAAGAATGTTGGGCGGCGCCGATTGTTTCCAATCGGGCATGGAAGGGCGAAGGGCTTATTCTGGTGGTTGACGACGAGGCGATTGTCCGCGATTTGGCCGCGGATGCGCTTGGCGGCAAGGGGTTCGAGGTCATTACGGCATGCGACGGCGTCGAAGGGGTTGCCCTGTTCAGGAATCGTGAAAAGGATTTACGGGCGGTCGTGCTCGACTTGACCATGCCCAACATGGATGGGCTTGAAGCCTTTTCGGAAATGCGGCGCATCAATGCCTCCGTGCCGGTCATTCTGTCGAGCGGATATAATGAACAGGACGCCACGGAGCGCTTTGCGGGCAAAGGTTTGGCGGGTTTTTTGCATAAACCGTACCGCGTCGAGGATCTGTTGGACGCCGTCGCCCGTGTTGTATCGGTGTGAGGCGGCCGCGGCGGTGTGAAGATTACGGAAAACGAATTCGCGGGCATAAATTCCGCGGTCGAAACAAGTGGCAAGGAGTGTATTGGAATGTCTACGAACACGAGTGGCAAATTGGCATTGCTGGGGGGGCGGCCTGTACGGGATCCGGGGCGCGCATGGCCGACTTGGCCTATTTTCGATGATACCGAACGCCGGGCCGTCAACGAGGTGTTGGAAAGCGGCAAATGGTGGTTTGGGGAACGCGTGAAACAATTTGAGACGGACTATGCCGCCTTTCAGGACGCCGCATATTGCGTTACATGTTCGAGCGGCACCGCCGCCGCCGAAATTTGTTTTCAAGCCATGGGCATCGGACCGGGCGACGAAGTCATTGTGCCGCCCTATACCTTTGTGGCCACCGCCAGTTCGGTGCTGCGCGTCGGCGCGACGCCCATCTTCGCGGATGTTGACGAGTCCTGGTGCCTTTCGCCGGATGCGGTCGAAGCGGCCATCACACCGCGCACGAAGGCTGTCGTGCCGGTCCATTTCGCCGGACGCATCGCCGACATGGACCGCCTCAACGAAATCGCCGCCCGGCATGGCCTGATTGTCATGGAGGACGCCTGCCATTCGTGGGGTTCCAAGTGGAAGGGAAAGGGAACCGGCGCGCTTGGCAACGCCGGCGTGTTCAGTTTTCAAAATTCGAAAAACATAACCGCAGCCGAAGGCGGCGCCATCCTCACAGACGGCGAAGATCTTGCCGAACGTTGCAGGGCCATCACGAACTGCGGGCGCCTCAAGGGGGCGCAATGGTACGCCCATTCGTTGCTTGGCACCAATGCGCGGATGACGGAATTCGCCGCGGCCATTCTAAGCGCCCAACTCACCCGGCTTGAGAAACAGACGCTTCTCCGCGAGCAAAACGCCGCAATTTTGGACGAGGGGCTGCGTGACATCGAGGGCATTACGGTGCAGCCGGGCGATCCGCGCATTACGCGGCGCGGTTACCACCTTTATTGTGTACGAATCGATCCGGACGCGTTCGGCTGTACCCGGGAGAAATTCGTGGCCGCTGCGGAGGCAGAGGGATTGCCTATTGGCGCGGGATACGGGATGCCGCTGTACAAACAGCCGGTCATGGCCCGTTATGCGCATCTGCACGATTACAGCCGGGATTATTGCCCCGTTGCGGAGGATCTCTGTTACCGCAGCGGCATGTGGTTCGTCCACCAATTACTTCTCGGCGCCGAAGACGACATGCAAGATATCGTCGCTATCTTCAAGAAGATCAAGGCGCATGCAAAGGAATTGAAGGAGGAAGGATGAAGGCGACGCGCTGTCTATAAAGTCCATATCGTCCACTGTCCCAAACATAACCTTGCATAGGAACATTTCTACATGTCCATCAAAGTCACGATGATCGGAGCCGGCAGCATCGGTTTCACCCGCAAACTGGTACAGGATATTTTGAGTGTGCCCGATCTTGCCGATACGGCATTTGCGTTCACGGACATCAACAAACGCAATCTTGACATGGTGGCGCAACTGGTGCGGCGCGACATCGCCGCCAATAAAAGTCCGGCGAAACTCATTGCCACCACCAACCGTCGCAAGGCCCTTGAAGGCGCGGACTACGTTTTTTCCGTGGTGCGGGTCGGCGGTCTCGATGCATTCAAGCGCGATATCGAAATTCCGCTGAAATACGGCATAGACCAATGCGTGGGCGACACGCTTTGCGCGGGCGGCATCATGTACGCCCAACGCGGCATACCGGCGCTGCTCGATTTCTGCAGGGACATCCGGGACGTGGCCGCGGACAACGCCTTGTTCATGAACTACTCGAATCCGATGGCCATGTTGACATGGGCGTGCAACCAATACGGCGGCGTCAGGACCGTCGGCTTGTGCCACGGCGTCCAAGGGGGCTGCCATCAGATCGCCGATGTGCTCGGTATCCCGCGCCACGAACTCGATATCATCTGCGCGGGGATCAATCACCAAACGTGGTACATCTCCGTCAAACACAGGGGCCGGGAACTCACCGACCGTTTACTCGAAGCCTTTGAGAAGCACCCCGTCTATTCGAAAACGGAAAAAGTGCGGATTGACATGATGCGCCGGTTCGGCTACTACACGACCGAAAGCAACGGCCATGTGTCCGAATATGTGCCGTGGTACCGGAAACGCTCCTCCGAAATCATGCGATGGATCGATCTGAGTTCCTGGATAAACGGGGAAACTGGCGGCTATTTGCGCGACTGCACCGAAAACCGGAACTGGTTCGAGACGGAATTTCCACGCTGGTTGGAGGAACCCGCGCGCGTCTTTTCGGCGGAAAACCGATCGGAGGAACACGGAAGCCGAATCATTGAGGCGCTGGAAACGGGCCGGATCTACCGCGGTTTCTTCAATGTCGTCAACAACGGCTGCATTTCAAATCTGCCGGATGATTGCATCGTGGAGGCGCCGGGGTATGTGGACGGCAACGGGATCAATATGCCGCGCGTGGGGAATCTGCCTTTGGCCTGTGCGGCCACCTGCCATGCCAGCGTGCAGGTACAGCGCATGGCCGTCGAGGCGGCCGTGCATGGCGATGTAACCCTGCTTAAACAGGCCATGCTCCACGATCCGCTCTGCGCGGCGGTCTGCAATCCGGAGGAAATTTGGCAAATGGCCGATGAAATGCTCGTCGCGCTTGCGCCGTGGCTGCCGCAATACCGCCACGAGATTCCCAAGGCCAAAAAACGCCTTGCCACGTCAAGGCCCTTGGGCGTTTATAAAGGGCCGGGGGCCGCGCGATTGAAGACGCGCACCATTGCCGAAATCCGGCGTGGCGCCCAGCCGGTGCGCCTATCGCCGCGGACGGGAAGATAGAGGCCTTGCCCCATGTCGAACCAAAAGAAAAAAACAATGAAAACCATTACGTGCCAGCACTGCCGTTATGAACGCCCTGCCGATGACGCGCATTGCCACATTTGTGGTTATCCTTGGCCCTTTGTCAACGCCCCGAAGAAACCTTCCGGAAAACGTATGCGAAAGCGAACGTCTGTGCTATAATTTTTTATGGTATGAAACGGCCGATCGAAACAAGACGAAGACGGACGGCCCGGCTGGTTGACGGAACGAGGGGTGTTGAACCATGAGTTTTTTCGAGGACATTCTAACATACGCCGTGAAGAATGGCGCTTCAGACGTCCATTTGACCGTCGGCAGCCCCCCGGCTGTGCGCATTGACGGCGTGATTCGGTTCCTGCGCGGAGAAGCGCTGACGCCGAAGGACACATCCGGTTTCGTGGATGAAATCCTCAATGCCGATCAGAAGGATCGTTTCCTGAAGACTGGCGACATGGACGTCGCGCTCAGCATATCGGGTTTGGGACGATTCCGTGTGAATGTGCTTCGCCAGCGCGGTTCCGTGGGGATCGTGATGCGGCATGTCCGCAGCAAAATCCTCGATCTCGCCGCGCTTCATCTTCCCGAGGCCCTTGACCGGATATGCGAGATGCGGCGCGGGCTTGTCCTGGTTACCGGCACCACCGGCAGCGGCAAATCCACCACGCTGGCCTCGTTGATTGACCGCATCAACGATACGCAGCGCCTTCACATCGTCACGCTCGAGGATCCCATCGAATATCTGCACAGCAACAAAAAGAGTATCGTCACACAGCGTGAAATGGCCATTGACACGCGCGATTTTTCTGTGGCGCTGCGGGCCGCCATGCGCGAGGATCCCGACGTGATTCTCATCGGCGAAATGCGCGACCCGGAAACGTTCGCCGCCGCCATGTCCGCCGCCGAAACCGGCCACCTCGTCTTCAGCACGCTTCACACGACAAACGCCATGATGAGCGTTGACCGCATTCTCGACCTGTTTCCCTCCAACCAGCACGATCAGATTCGGTCTCAACTATCGCTTCAGTTGCGCGCATTGGTCGCGCAGCGGCTGCTGCCCACCGCCGACGGCAAAGGCCGCGTGCCGGCCGTCGAGATCATGTTCAACAATCCGGCCATTGCCGCCCTCATCCGTGAAAACAACATCAAGCAAATTCCACTCGCCATTGCCGGCGGGCGCGAGGACGGCATGCAGACCTTCAACAACAGCCTCGTCGGGCTTATCAAGCAGAAACTCATCACTGAGGAAGAGGCCATGTACGCCTCCGACAACCCCGAAGAACTTCGCATGAATCTCCAGGGCATTTTCCTTAGCCAGGGCCGGGGCGGCATCCTCAAGAAATAGCGCCCGTCGCTCCATTCACGTATTGGTCGAGGAATGCGCCGAGACCGGCGGTGTATTGTTCCCGCGAGGCAAACTTGCCGCCTCCGTGGCTTCCATGGATTTCGAGAAAGGTTTTGGGCGCCGCAACGCGTTCGTACAGCATGCGTGCCTGGGCAAAGGGGACGGTGGCATCATCCACGCTGTGGATGATCAACACGGGACTGCGAATACGTCCGACTTTCTCGATGTTGGCAAAACGATGCCGTGCAATCAGGCGCGCGGGAATCCAAGGATGTGCGCTGGACACCACATCGGGGATGGAAGTGAACGTGGCTTCCAGAATGACCGCGCCCGCCACGACCTCGGCGGCAAGATCCGCCGTCACGCCCCCGCCCATCGAACTGCCCATCAACACAATCCGTTCCGGGGGTATCTTGCGCACGTTGACGAGATGATTCCACATGGCCCGGATATCCGCATGGCACCGCGCTTCCGAGGGTTTTCCCGTGCTTTGGCCGTACCCGCCGTAATCGTACATGAGGATGGAAAAACCGAGATCGCGCAACAACGCCATATCGTCCAGATAATGCGAAATGTTCTTGCCGCTCCCGTGCGAATACAGCACGGCGCCGCGCGCGTTTTCGTGCGGAATCCACCACCCGTGCGTCCGTCCGTCCGGCGTTTCGGACCACACGTCCTCATAGGCCCATTTCAGCGCGTCCGGAGTCTGCACGAGCGCCGTGCTGCGCCTCCCGAACAGGAGACGATCCTGGATTGCCCAGACTCCCGCCACAATAAGTCCGTAAAAACCGGCTCCGCCCAGCAGGAGGACGTAGAGGCCTTTGCGGACCGAGGATCGTGATATCAAACGCATTCTCCTTCCTGCCGTTTTAATTCCCCGCCGGAATGGTGAGCATCGTCACGCTGTAAGGATTCACGTTCAGCCGATCATCCGTGACAACAAGGGAAACTTCCTGTATCTTGACCTTATCCCGGTTGTTCTCGTCATTATAGGCGTCTGGATCGTCATGCTGAATCAACCAGCCGGATATCGTCTTGGGCAAGGCTAATCCATCCGCCTCCCATTGGATTGTCTTCTTTCTGTCGGTTGTGTTTACAAGGGCCAACGTGAGGGCGCTCCGATCTTCTTTCCAGGCGGCGGCAACGTCCAGCCCGTCCGTCGTCTCTTCCACGGCAACGGGGATGGTTCCGAAATGATGGCGGTACAACTTCAGCGCCTGTCCGGTGGTTTCCAGCCAGGCCTTCGTCCCCGTGGTCTTGATGGCGCCGATGACATTGACCGTCTGCGCGTAATTCGCCATGAAATACAGGTCGCTGTTGCGGAACATGGCGTGAAGCGCGGCGGCGCAGCCCAGGGCATCCCGCAGGAAATACCGCGTGCCCAGTTCGCCGTAGAGATACGGCCCGTACCAGTAATTCCATTCATCCAAGGCGATGCGGATGTCCTTTTCTTTCAGTCCGGCAATGGATGCACGATACCCGCGATGGATGTTTGCGACACGATCTATTGCATCCACGGCCATTCGGACATGTTCCGTTACGTCTTTCTTGTGTTGCCAATAGAGATGTTCGCTAAGAAGCGTCATGTGATCGGCGCAGCGGGTGAGCATGGTTTCGCTCCATGGGCCCGCGGCGCCGACGCCGATACATTGCGCATTCGGCGAAACAGTCCGGATGGCATCCACCACGGCATTATGTTTGTTTACATATTCTTCAAGGGGCATGTGGCCCAATTGCCATTCCCCGTACATCTCATTGCCCACGGCCCACCATTTGACGTTCCACGGTTCGGATCGCCCATTGGCCGCGCGTTTGGCGCCCTCGGGAGTGTCCGCCGCGCCGGTTATGTATTGCACTTCAGCCGCCGCGGAGGAGGCATCGCCCAGTCCGGTGTTCAGCGCCACATAGGGCTCTGTTTTCAATAGTTCGCAGAAATGCATGAACTCGTGAATGCCGACATCGTTGTGTTCAATGCCGGTCCAAGCTGGATTCTTGCGCGGGGGGCGCTTGTCTCGATCGCCGATGCCATCGCGCCAGTCATAGCCGCTGACGAAATTGCCGCCTGGCCAGCGATAAATGGGTGAATCCAGTTCGCGCAGCAACGAAAGCACGTCCCTGCGGAAACCGTCCACATGGTCCGCGGGCATAAGGGATACCGCCCCGATATGCACCGTGCCTTGTCCGGCGCAGCGGATAATCAACCGGCCATCGTGCGTGTTTCCCCCGGCGGTCAGAGTAAAAGGGTATTTGGAAAAGGCATCGCCTTGTATATTGAAAGCGGCCACGGCCGCGTCCGAGTCTGTTTTGCCCCATTGCAGCACTGCCTCCACGCGATCCATCGTGCCGGTTGTTTTCAGAATGACATATCCCGTGTAGGCACGGTCTTTTTCCAGGGCCAACCGCGGATGATAGATTCCGCGCAATTCATCGGATCCATCCACGGAAAGCACCGGATCATGGTCGCCCACGAAAGGGTGGTCCGTGTTCATGGATACCGCGTCCGCCGGACCGAGAATCTGCCAAGGTGACGCCACGACGATCTCATAGGGAATTCCGTCACCTTCCCATGATACGTTCTTGCCCTTGTTTTGCGCCCAACCGGACTGCTTTCCGTCTACCGGGTAGAAGAACTTACGGTCTTCCAGCATTTCCGCCCAGATGCCGCCATAGATGCACCGCCCCAGATGTTCGATGAACTGCCCATAGACAAAAGGCGAGATGGGGGCCTTGGTCTCTCGAATGTTGATCTTGATGCGGTCTGCGCCTGATGCGTCCCGGCCGCATAAGGAGGAAAGCAGTACCAGCGCAACCGATGCGGACGTTCGTATATTTTTCATTGTACACTCCTCTCGTTGTCCGGGCCATGGCGCCCTGTCAATGGCAACAGTCCCTTGCGGCTCGGCCGCGATGTTTCCATCAAAGGGTTACTTTCTTTGCCCGCACCCCCCCCGTGCGGCGCATGGAAGTTGCGGACAAAGAAAGTAAAACTCGGAAATTCCAAAAACATCATACTGGATTATGACCCTCCCGCGCATGCGTCATAATAAAGTTGTTGGGGCGCGCTTGCCCGGTTGCGGCATTCCCCGGTAAAATCCGCCTTTGCCGCAATCTTGCACGGAATTTGCCTCATGAAGAAAGGTGTTTGAATCATGCCGCGTGTTTTCGTTACGCGCCCGATACCGGATGCAGGCTTGAAACTGTTGCATGAAGCCTTTGGCGGCGACGTCGTTGTGTCGCAAGATGATCGCCCGATATCGCGTGAGGCCCTCTTGGAGGGCGTGCGGGGCGTCCATGGAGTGTTGTCTATCCTGACGGATGCGATGGACGAGGAGGTCTTCGAGGCTGCCGGGCCGCAACTGAAGGTCGTCGCGAATTACGCCGTCGGCTACAACAACGTGGATATCGCCGCCGCCACGCGGCGCGGCATCGTGGTCACGAACACGCCGGGCGTATTGACCGAAACGACGGCGGACATGACGTGGGCGCTGATGATGGCCGCGGCGCGGCGCGTGACGGAATCGGAACGTTATCTTCGCGCGGGGGAATGGAAATCGTGGGGGCCGCAACTGTTCCTCGGCGTGGACATTCACGGACAAACCCTCGGCCTTTTCGGCATGGGCCGCATCGGCCAAGCCATGGCGCGGCGGGCGCGGGGATTCGATATGCGCGTCATCTACCATGACGCAGTCCGGCTTCCGGCGGATCGGGAAAACGAATTGAATGCCGCCCTTGTGGAGAAGCAGACGCTTTTGGCCGAATCGGATTTTATTTCGATCCATTGCCCGTTGCTGCCGGAAACGACGCATGCCTTCGGCGCGGCGGAGTTCGCGCGCATGAAGCCGACGGCCGTTTTGGTCAATACCGCCCGCGGACCGATCGTGGACGAGGCCGCCTTGGCCGAAGCCTTGTCCTCGAGGCGCATTTTTGCCGCCGGACTCGACGTGTACGAGCGCGAGCCTGAAATACATCCCGCATTGCTGGCTTGTCCAAACGCGGTCTTGGTTCCGCATCTCGGCAGCGCCACGCGGACCACGCGCGCGCGCATGGCGGAAATGGCCGCCGCCAATCTCATCGCGGCGCTGTCGGGCCGCGACGTGCCGAACTGCGTCAATCCGGAAGTGCTTGAAATTTTCCCGAAGGGAAGTTGACTACATCTTCTTGCTTCGCCAAAATAGGCAAAACGACTGGGTGGAGATGATAAAATGAGCCTTTTGGGGCTGGATGTCGGAACCACGGGAACCAAGGGCGTCGCGTTCGATCTCGATGGGCGGGTGGTGGCGTCCGCGTATCGGGAATATCCGTTGATATCGCCGAGGCCGGGCTGGCAGGAACTCGATCCCGAACGCGTATGGACGTGCGTGAAGGCCGTTCTGGCGGAAATCGCCCGCGCGACGCGCCACGATCCCATTCAATCCATGGCGGTTTCCTGCCAGGGTGAGGCGTGCCATCCCGTCGACCGCGACGGACGCTGTCTGGCAAACAGCCTGGTCACGTTCGACGGGCGGACGGCCCACATGCCCGCGTGGTGGCTCGAACGCAAATCCCGTTATGAACTGGCCCGGATTTCCGGCATGCCGCTGCACGGCATGTACACCATCAACAAGGCGATGTGGTTCAGGGAGAATGGTCCAGAAATCTTCGCCAAGACATGGAAATTTCTCTGTTACGAGGATTTCGTCCATCTCCGTCTCGGCCTCGAACCCGTAATGAGTTTTCCGCTCGCGGCGCGAACCATGGCCTTCGACATCCACGCCGGCGACTGGTCGGATGAACTGCTGGGCATTGCGGGACTTGACCGTTCGCTGTTTGCGCGCACCGCGCCATCCGGGTCCGTTGTGGGAACGATTCCGGATTCCGTCGCCGATGCGATCGGCTTGCCCCGCGGGATTGTCGTCGCGACCGGCGGTCACGATCAACCCGCCGGCGCCTTGGGGGCGGGCATTCTCGACAGCGGCGAAGCGATGTATGCCACGGGGACGGTCGAGTGTATTTGCGCCATATTCGACCGTTTTTCCCTTACGGAAGAGGCATTGGAAGGCAATGTCTGCTGTTATCCCAGTTGTGTGTCGGGTCTTTACGCGAGCCTGGGTTTCAATTTTACCGGCGGCGCGCTTTTGAAGTGGTATCGCGACACCTTGGCGGAATCCGAACGGGCCCTTGCGGAAGAATCCGGCCGGGATGTTTACGACATCATTTGCGAATCCGTTCCGCAAGAACCGGAGCATCTCCTTGTCCTGCCTCATTTTACGATGACCGGCACCCCGCACTTTGACCCCATGGGACGCGGCGCCATTCTGGGGTTGACCCTCAACACCGACAAACCGGCAATCGTGAGCGCGATCCTCTCCGGCGTGGTCTATGAAATGAAATTGAATTTGGAATTGTTACAATCAGCAGGCGTGAGGATTCAACGGCTTCGCGCCATTGGTGGAGGCGCGAAAAGCCGTATTTGGGTGCAGCGCAAGGCGGATATCATGGGAATTCCGGTGGCGGTGTTGGAAGCGTCGGAAGCCGCATCGCTGGGCGTGGCGATGTTGGGTGGGAAAGCCGCAGGAATTGTGGATGACTTGCGCGCCATGGCGGCGCGGGTGGTGAAGATTCGTGATGTATTTGAACCCAATCCGAAGCGAAATGCCGTGTATGAAGAACTTTTTTCGGCCTACCGGTCGTTGTACCCGGCCATTCGAGAAATCAACTGGAAACTGGCCATGTTGGAAGAGAAGGCGTAATGGAACCCAAAACAACCAAAACGGAAAGAACATTGGAATCGGGAATCACGAAAAATCTTTTTGAACTACCCCGGACCATACGAAAAGAGATTCATAAATGCGCCGCCCATTCGACGGGAGAAGGCGCCGACGAGGCCAGCATTCGTTTTCTCTGGATTAACATCGCCGATCGGACAACGGATTCGCAGTCGGATATTTCCAGCGGCGTCCTCAATGCCGACGACTGGCTCAACGTGATAGACGAGGCGGCGTCGCTGGGGGTATGTTGTATTGTCATCTGCACCGGAGAAGCCCTTCAGGACAATCCCTGCCTTTGGACTATCTGCCATTGGGCGCAACAAATTCATGGGCTGGATGTAGGCATTCATGCGCGTTGCGCCGAGATAGGCCCGCGGGAGATTGAAGAACTCAAACGCTTGGATCGCTCGCATACATGGCTGTTCGTGAACAGCGAGGTGTACGAAAAATGGGCCGCCTTGGAGCATGAGAACATCCGGGTCCGCATTGCGGACGTGTGCGCGGAAGATCACGAACCGCCTTGCGACATGCCCGACAGCCTGGTTTTTGTGGCGCCGGATGGCAATCTGTACACGTGCGGCCTCGTGATCGGCAATGACCAATACCGCCTTGGTCATATTATGGAGCGTCCGTTGAATTCCGTTATTGGCGACCCGTCCCTCCCGCATTTTATTCCAAAATCGGTGCCGCATCGCGAAAACGGTTGTGCCGGATGTCCGCCCATTCTCGCCAAGCGCATGGCCGATGAGGCCAATCACCCTTCGCACGTCTGATGCCGCGCCAGCGCTTCCCGGATTCGTTCGACATATTCCATCGGAAGCCGGATAGCGCCCATATCCGGTTCTTTTTTGATGGCGGTGCCATGGCAGTCCGAGCCGCCCGAAATCAGCAGGCCGCGTTCTTCCGCCAATCGGATGAGGCTTTTCGTCTGGGTGGGCGTGTGCTTGGTGTGGAACGCTTCGAGGCCGTCGAAGGGCATTTTGAGGAGAGTGGGGAGCAATTTGGGGACGGCGCTGCCGACGCCCGGATGGGCCAGAAAAGCAAGGCCGCCGGCGCTGTGGATCAAATCGATCGCCTCACGACAAGGCATTGCCGCCTTCGGCACATAGGCCTTTCGTCCGCTGCGAATGAACCGATCGAAACCCTCCTGCACCGTTTTCGTGATCCCGCGATCCTTCAGTGCGCGCGCGATATGAACGCGTCCCAGGGCGCCGCCACCCGTCAATTGCGCCTCTATCTCATCGCGTGAAATTTCGACCCCGCAACGCTTCAATTCATCAAGGATTTGATCGATTCGCCGCGATCGCGCCTCGCGCTGGGATGCGAGTCCCTTGCGCAAATCCTCATCCTCGACCCTGAGACCAAGTCCCAGGACGTGTACTTCGGCATGTCCGTACGACGCACTGATTTCCACGCCCGTCAAGAACCCCATCCCTATCGCATACGCCCTTTCGCGTGCTTCGGCCACGCTCGTTATCGTGTCGTGATCTGCGATGGCAACAGCGGAAAAACCCAGGGCCGCCGCGCGTTCGATCACGCGTTCCGGGCGGTCGGAACCGTCCGAATGGTTGGTGTGCAAGTGAAGGTCTGCGTAAGGGGTCATGGTGTGGCGATCGGCCGTGGGCCGCCGTTTATAAACTCGTGGACATGCCGCAATGGCCCGCAATGGCTCGTCAATCGAGGCAAGATGGCGGAGGGTGAGGGACTCGAACCCTCAAGCCCGAAGGCGCCGGTTTTCAAGACCGGTGGATTGCCAATTATCCTAACCCTCCATGCACGATTTGATTGTACTGCAATTTCATGCCCGTTTGCACGTGAAATCCAACAAAAACGGCAAAATCCCTTTTGCTTGGCCGTTGCGTCATCCGGGTTGCATTTTGGAGCGGGCCGGTTACAGTTTGATTGTTTTTCCCGTCGCGGCGGACTTGTAAATCGCTTCGATGAGCGCCACCGACCGGCGACCTTCGGGACCGTCCACAAAGGGCGGGCGATCTTCCTGGATGGCCTTGACGAAGTCCTGTATCTGGCGCCGGTGGCCCTCGCATTTCAGATGGCTCAGCGGATCGCCCGCGCCCGAACCGAGCGCGGATTCGCCGCCGAACGTGGCTCGGAGGCGCGCATCGGCCTTGGTTTCTTTTCTGAATTGCCAAAACCGCAATTCGCCGTCTTCGAGCACGGCGCTTCCTTCGGACCCGTGGATTTCGACCTTGGCGGCATGTCCGGGCCAAATCGCCGTGCTTGCTTCGATGACGCCGAGCGCGCCGTTTTCAAATTGAATGGTCGCACAGGCCAGATCCTCGACTTCGATGCGGTCGTGCGCGAGGATGCGCGATTCGGCCCGTACCCATTTTGCCGGACCCATGAACCAGAGAAGCAAATCTACCTGGTGAATGCCCTGGTTGATGAGCGCGCCGCCGCCATCGAGTTTCCATGTGCCGCGCCATTGGCTGCTGTCGTAATATTCCTGCGACCGGAACCATTTGATATAGGCGTCGCCAAGCACAAGCCGGCCGAAACGCCCCTGCTCAACCGCCTTGCGAATCCGCTGCGCCCCTTCCGCGAAACGGCTCTGGAACACGCAGCCCAGTTTGACCCCGGCCTGGGCCGCGGCTTCAATCAGGCGGTCAATTTTTCGGGTGTTGATTTCCAGGGGTTTCTCCGCCAGGATGTGCTTGCCCGCAGCGGCGCAGGTTTCGCCCATTGTGCCCCGCACCCCGCTGGGAACGCACAGGCACACGGCGTCCACGTCCTTGCGATCCAGCAGCCTGCGGTAGTCCGTGTACCATGATGCCCCATATTTTTCCGCGAGGGTTCGCGCATTTTGTTCGACCACGTCCGACACGGCCACCAATTTTGCGCCGCGTACCTGCGACAACGCTTCCGCATGCACCGGTCCGATGTTTCCACAACCGATAATCCCAAAACCCAATCGTGCCATGATTTGTTCTCCCGATAGCGATTTTCGAGGCGGAAGTGGCGCCCCGCATGTTTGACCGGCGGGCGGCCCTTCCCGTTCTAAACCGTTTCATGCGCGTATCCGGTCGCCCTGCCCGGAGTACCGAATGCCGCGCGATTGTTTGCATTATTATCTTTATCCGCAACTTCTGTGCATGATGCGCAGAAATTACGGACAAAGAAATCATACCCAGGATGGAGGCATTGCGGCTGAACCGCAATGGGGTGATGAAACTCAGGCCCGTTCAATGCGTTTTTCTGGGGATTCCGAATGCTTGGGCAGTTCATATCCCTTGCGACGTGGTCTTGAGAGCATGGTGTTTCCTTCGGGACAGTTCGTGAATCGTTCCGATTTCGGATTCCATTTCAAGGTTTCACCGACACGCCCAAGGTCGCGCGCAATATTTACAAGATAGCACAAGGTCGAACTGCGCTGGCCGTACTCGATGTCGGCGGTGCAGGTCTCGCGAGTTTTGATGCACTCAATCCAATTTTCGACGTGCGGCTGGCTTTCCATAACCTTGAGCGGCTCGGGCCGATCCGCCTTCAGAATGATGTCTTTCGGATCGGATGCGATGCGGTCGCGGTTGATTTCGATCCGGCCCTTTTCGCCGATAAAGACACATCCGAGTCCGGGGCCGTTGTCCGCATCGAGATGGCAAAGAAGTTGCGCGCCGTTTGCGAACTTCATGCGGACCTTCGCGCGTGGGCCGGAAAGGTTTCGGACCATGTGATAGAAATTTGATCCGGTTTCCTCCGGTCCCGCTTCGCGGTTCTCGAATTTTCCGCAGGGTCCTGAGGTGACTGGTTCTTCCAGAACAACTTCGACCGGGCCGGTCTTGTCGGTGCCCAAACCGCGTTGCACTTGATCGTAACTGTGCGTGCCCCAACCTGTTACGCCAAACGAGATACCGCCGCCGTCATAATCCCACCAGCGCGCCCATCCTTCATGCAGTTCACGGCGATAGGGCCGGTATTCGGCCTGATTGGTCCATGTCTCCCACCAGTCGTCGCAACCGCCCGCGGGCATTTCCTCGCCCTCTTTGGGCGTCCAGCGCGACGGGCACACGAAATTCGGCGCGAGCACGCTCGTGACCTTGCCGATGGTGCCGTTCTTGACGAGGTCGCTGGCCCAATTGTTGAGCGGCATTGATCGTTGCTGGGTGCCGACCTGTGTCACGCGTTTGAATTTCCGTGCGCATTTGACCATCTCGCGGCCCTCGGCGATAGTCAGGCACATCGGCTTTTCGATATACACATCCATGCCCATCGCCATCGCGTGGCAGGTGACCCATGCCCGCGCGTGGGTCGTCGTGATGACCATCACTCCATCGAGTTTTTCGCGTTCAATCATGCGCCGAAAATCGGTATAGGGATTCCATTTCTGCCCATCCGGCTGAAGTTCAAGGAACTTGTCCACCCGTGGCTTGAAACAGTCGCAAATCGCCGCAATCCGCATGTTGGGAATGCGCGCGCATGTTTCCGCCAAGTGGCGGCAACGGCCGCCCAAGCCAATCAAGCCGATGTTCACCGTCTCGTTGGCCCCGGCGCCGGTGCGCCCAAGGGCTTTCGGCGACAGGATCAGCGGCGCCGCCGCCACGGCGGTCTTCAAAAAACTTCTCCGACTTAGCATTCTTTACCTCCTTGACTTCGTTACAGCGCGGATATGTCTTGTACCGATGTTCATTCTACTCTTTTACAGGCACCTTTTCCCACAGGCCGGTCTTGGCCGATTTCAGCACGGTATCGCACACGTATTGTGTTTCGAGCGCATCGCGGAAATTGGGCCTCGCGGGCACGCCCGTTTCGAGTCCCTTCAGGAAATCGGCAAGTGCGTTGATAAACGTGTGCTCGTACCCGATAACGCATCCGGGCACCCACCACTGCTTCATGTAGGGATGATCGGCATCGGTCACGAGGATGGTCCGCCAGCCGTGGACATGCGAATCGTCGCCGTGATCGTAGTACTGGAGTTGATGCGCGTCTTCGAGATCGAAATAAATCGAACCCTTGTCGCCGTTGACTTCAAAAGTGTTTTGATTTTTCCGGCCGCGGGCATAGCGGGTAGACTCGAAGGTGGCCAGCGCGCCATTCTTAAAACGGGCGAGGAACGCGCAGGCATCGTCAATGCCCACCGGCTTGCGAACACCCGGTTCATCCTGCAATGCACGCTCTTTGATGAACGTCTCCGTCATCGCCGATACCTTGTCCACGCCGCCGATGAGCCAGATGGCCGTGTCAATCGAGTGCGCCAGCAGGTCGCCGGTCACGCCGCTGCCCGCCACGTCTATATCGAGCCGCCACAGCGCCGCGCCGCCCTGCGGCAAGTCGGGGCTGATCGTCCAGTCTTGGAGATATTTCGCCCGATAATGGAACACGCGCCCGATTCGTCCCTCGTCAATCAACTGTTTTGCCAGGGAAATCGCCGGCACGCGCCGATAATTGAACCATACCATGTTCGGCACGCCCGCCTTTTCGATGGCTTCCGTCATCGCAAGACCTTCGGCGGCATTCATGGCCAGAGGTTTCTCGCAGAGGACCATCTTCCCGGCCTCCGCCGCCGCGATGGCGATGTCCTTATGCGTGTTGTTCGGGCTTCCAATGTCTATGACGTCAATGTCTTTGCGCTCGACCAGTTTCCGCCAGTCGGTCTCGACGCTTTCCCAGCCCCAGTTCGCGGCGAAGGCGTTGATTTTGTCCGCCTTGCGTGCGCAGGCCGCCTTGAGGACCGGTTGGTAATCCAAGGTGAAGAACTGGTTTACCTTGCGGTACGCATTGGAATGCGCCCGCCCCATGAATCCATAGCCAATCAACCCGATGTTCAACTTCTTTGTCGCCATTACGTGTCCTCCCGCTGCCGCAATGTGCGGCGTTTATGTCGAACCGTTCCCGCTTTTTATTCTATCACGATTAGGGTCAGGGTCCAAGCGTGCGTTTTTGGCGCCGAATTCTAATTTTTGAGACCTTCACGACTCCAAGAACACGGTACTCGCAACGATGCTTTTTTTGTTTGACAAATTACAGCAAAGTGTGTAGATTAGGGTACTTGAGGCAAGTGGAGGGAAGTGACGCAATGTATTTCAATCGCCGCAGTGTACATGCAAGCGCCGGTGTGGCATTGATTGAAGTCATGTTCGCGACGGGAATCATGGCGCTTACGCTCAGTATGATTTTTGGTTCCATTATCAGCCTGAGCGATTTGGGCTCCATATCGGATAGCCGGCGTATTGCGTCCTGCCGTCTGGCCGGCGTGCTCGAACAGTTGCGCACGCTCTCCTATGACGAGGCGCTTGCTTTCGCGCCACCGGCCTCCGATGCGGTGGAAACGGTGGTTGTCGAATGCGTGGACGCAAGGGGCGAACCGATTCGCCTGCCGATGGCCGGGCAATCCCTGGCAGAACCGTTGCCGCGTCCGCTCGAAATGCGCGCCACGGTGACGCGCATGGACTCCAAAGGGCATTCGCACGTGGTTTCCGGTTCCGTGCTGATAACGAGGTAGACCATGCGACGCGACGGTTTCTCATTGATTGAACTTCTCTTCGCGATATCGTTGCTGGTGGTGGCGACCGGTTCGTTGTTCGGCCTTGCCATCGGCGTGCAGCGTGTGGCCGAGTCGCAGGAAGCCTCGATTCGTGCCCAAGAAGAGGCAGGAAAGGCGCTTCTCCGGACTGTGCGCGAACTCGCGGGCGCCGCCGCCGCCACATTGACGCCTCTACCGGGGCCTTCGCTTTCGTTCCAGATTGCAACCGATACGGACGGCAACGGTGTTGCGCTGGCTCGAAACGGCACGGTGGAATTGTCCGATGTTCGCAATATCCGCCGTGAAAACGACGATGAAAACGGGGATGGCGTCGTCAATAGCCAGTTGCTGCTGTTCAAGGGCGATGCCATGCGCGTTTTGTGTAACGGTCTCACGCCCAATGAAGACGCCAACGGAAACGGGGTGCTGGACGACGGCGAGGATCTAAACGGCAACAAGCGCCTGGAGCGCGGCATCTGGTTCGAGTCCGCGGGAAAGGCCGTTCGCGTGACGATTGACACCCAGTTTCCCGACACGCGCGGGCATTGGTACACGGCCACCTTGACCCAGGACGTCATACCGAGGAACTAAGCATGATACGCCGTACAGAGAATCCGGACGCGGGCATGGCGATGCTGCTGGCGTTGATGTTCATCGCCGCGGCGCTGGTTATTTTGAATACCGTGGCCGTGCGCCTCAAGAGCGACGTGCGGCAGTCGGATGTGTTCGTTCAGGCGAACGGGGCGCTGAACGCGGTGGAATTTGCCTTGGCGCGAAGCGTTGCCGAGTTGCAGGCGGGCCGGACCGGCTCCATCGGTGTCGCGCAATGGGCCGGTTTGGCCGAAGGAAAAGTCGCCGCGCCGAATGCCGGGGTGCCGGGCGGTCTCGCGCTTCCCGCGTTCGACGAGGCCGGCGTGTCGCCGGTAAAGACGCCCGACGGCACGGCGGACTACTGGGTCGTGGCGCTCGATTGGGCGTCGGACGGCCTCGATAACAACGGTGACGGCGTAGTGGACGGCGTAGAAGAGGCCGGTTTGTATGGATTATACGCGGCGGCCCGGTGCCAGGCGACCGAGCGAAGGGTCGAGGCCATTTACCGGGCGGGCGAAGGCGATCCGCGCACTTTTGCGCGTGTGGCATGGCGAGAACTGGCGCCCTGACGGGCGAAAGACGAGGTGACGATATGCCGGTATACGAATACAGCGGCACGGACCATGAAGGAAAAACCGTAATGGGTTCCCTGGAAGCGGAATCGGCGCATCAGGCGTCCGTCGTCTTGACGGAACGCGGGATTGCCATCTCGAACTTGGTCGATCGCGATCAGCCGCCGTCCGCGACCCTGTCCGAGCGCGCAACCGCGCTCAATGCCAAGGATATCGCGTTTCTGACGGAGCAATTGCTGACAATTACGCAGAGCGGGTTGCCCATCTCGCCCGCGCTCAAGGAACTGGGCAAGGACGTTCGCAGCCGGCGTGTGAGGCGCGTCATTACAGACATCCAGAAACGCCTTGAATCCGGCGCCACGCTCGAGGAAGCTCTCAAATCGCATCCGGAAGCCTTTTCGCAGGTGTATCTGAGCCTGATTCGCGCCGGCGAGCGCACCGGCAACCTGCCAAAGGTACTGGGCCAACTGGCAACGTATGCCAACCGGCAGGTGGAGATCCGCAGCAGACTTGAAGAGGTTCTTGCCTATCCAATTTTTCTTATTATTGCTGTCGTGACGATGCTGACCATTTTCAGCATCGTCATTCTTCCCAACTTTGAAAACATCTATGCCACCTTCGGACGCCAACTGCCGTGGCCGACACGGGCCGCGTTCGCAATCGGCCATTTCTTCGGATTCCTTGGCGAGAAGTTCATGCAGGCATCCCCGAGGGAACTGATGTATGGGGGATTGGGCCTGCTGGTTCTCTGGCTTTTGATTCGTATTGCCCGCACGACCGAATGGGGCGCCCGTTTGGCGGACCGGATCAAATTGCGCATCCCGTTTTTCCGCACGATCTACGCCACTTCGCTGGTCGAGCGATTCACCCGGTGCCTGGGAATGCTGCTGAGCAACCAGGCTCAGGCCCCGGAAAGCATCATTCTCGCGGCCGCCGCGACGGGCAGCCCGTCCTTCCGCGGAGCGGGCATGGGCGCCGCCCTGTTGGTGTCGCACGGTGAAAGGCTCGTGTCCGCGCTGGCGGGCACCCGCCGGTTTCGCCGAAGTTATCTTTGGATTTTGGGCAATGCGGAAGAACACGGGCGGGCGCCGGAAGCCCTTCTGAGCCTTGCGGAATCCTACGAACGCGAAGTAACGCGCCGTACGCGCCTGCTTTTGACCATGTCCGGTCCCGCCTTGACGGTGGCGATGGGCTTGATCATCGCGTTCGTGGTCATTGCCATGTTTTTGCCGGTCTTGAATCTCAGTTCACTGGTCGGAGCATAAAGGGCGGATCGCATGGAAGTCATCAAACAAAAGAAAAAACGCACCTATTTTCGTGCCTCGAGGTGGCGAAACGACCTGCTGGTTTTGACCGCGCAAATCGCGGAATTGATCCGCGCCAACGCGCCTTTGCCGGGTGGTTTGCTGGCGTTGGCTTCCGAGGCGCCGAGTCCCGCGCTGCGCGACGTGCTGCTGGCCGTCCGGCAGGATATCGTCTCGGGTTTGTCCTTGTCGGACGCGCTCGGACGCCGCACCGATTTCTTTCCAGAATACTATGTCGAACTGGTCCGCAACGGGGAAAAGAGCGGCCAACTGGAACAAGCCTTCGCCCGGATTGAAGAGGGTCTTGTGCAACTCTCGGCGTTCAGCGACAAGTTGCGCAATTACGCGCTCTATATCGGGATCGTTTTTTTTATCGAGCTGTTTCTCGCGATACAGTTGTGTCTGTTCATCGTCCCGCAATTCGTCACCATTTTCGGAGGATTCGGCCAATCCCTTCCCTTTGTCACGCAAACCTTGCTGGGCGTCTCCCGTTATCTGAACCGGTGGGAGGCCTATGTGTTTCTGGCGGTTGCGCTGGTAATAGCCGTTGCGCTTTGGCGGAACCTGCCGTTTCTTTCCAATCGCCGGACGGCCCTGCAGCGCTTTCTCGGCCGGCTGAGTCTGCACATTCCATTCGTGCGATACATGGTGTCCCGGCGCGATCTCTCGCACGTCGCCTCGGTGCTTCGGGACTTGTTGTCCATCGGAACGCCGCTTGACACCGCGCTCGAAAATGCGGCGCAATTGGATATCAATCCCGCGTATCGCGAGGCGTTGGCCCGCGTTAAAAAGCGCATCGAGCAGGGTATTTCCCTCAAAACCGCGTTGAACGCCGAATCGCGCGTCTTGCCGGATTCGTTTCTGGGCGTAATTGCATTGGGCGAGAATGCGGGATCCCTTCCGGATATCCTGGGCCGTGTTTCCACCCTGTACCGCGACGACGCGGTCAAGACCGCACACATTTTCCTCGATATCGCGGCGCCGGCTGCGGTGTGCGCGCTGGGCACATTGGTTTTTTGGCTGTATTCGGGCATTTTTTCCGCAGTCTTTTCATTGCCCACGCTGGTGCGGTAGTTCAAGCAGGAGCCATATATGGCAAATGAATCATCCTCTTCTATCCCGGCCCCTTTACGCGCCATCGAAGGCAGCCTGCGATCGCTGCTGGGAAGCAGCGACGAGGACGCCATCCGCGCGGTGGACGTCGTGTTGCGTCACGCGATCGACAATCGGGCCAGCGACATCCATCTCGAACCGTGGGATGACTGCCTATCCGTCCGGTACCGAATAGACGGCCTGCTTCACGAAGCCGCCCGCCTGCCCATTCAGCATTATCCGAAAATCTTGGGACGCGTGAAGGTCGTTGCGCGCATGCTGACTTATCAGAAGGATATGCCCCAGGATGGGCGCATAGACCCGGAAGCCACCGCCTGCGGAAAAGCCATGCGCGTGTCCACGTTTCCGACCGTCTACGGCGAGAAAATCGTGATCCGCGTCCTCGATGCCGACCCGTCGCTGTTCTCCCTCGACGCGCTGGGGTTCCGCGCGGAAGTGGCTGCGGCATTGCGCGTGATTGTCGGGCGTCCCCAGGGGACCCTGTTACTGACCGGTCCCGCTTCGAGCGGCAAAACGACGACCATCTATGCGCTGCTCAAGGAAATCATCAACGCGCGCACGACAGCCGCCCACGTCGTGACGATCGAGGATCCGGTCGAATACCGCCTGGGACGCGTGGCCCAAACCGAGGTAAACCCGCACGTGGGATTTACGTTCGATGCCGCGCTGCGTTCGTTGATGCGCCAAGACCCCGAAGTGATCATGATCGGCGAGATCCGCGATCTGGAAACAGCCCGGGTGGCCATTCAGGCCGGACTGACCGGCCACCTCGTCATCAGCACCATCCACAGCGGCACGGCGGCAGGCGTGTTCACGCGCCTGCTCGACATGGGCGTCGAGCCCTACCTCGTCGCCTCGTCCATCACGGGTGTGCTGGCGCAGCGTTTGCTGCGGCGCAATTGTCCTTCATGCGCCACCGCGTGCGCGCCTGATCCGGCGCTTGCCAGGCGGTTCGGACTGGCCGATGCCGGCGTATCGTTTGTGTGCGGCCGGGGATGCGAGGCCTGCCAGGGCATAGGGTATCGTGGACGCAGCGCCATCGGCGAACTGCTGGCCGTTGACGATGTCATCGCCAATCTCATTCTTTCGCGCCCGCGTACCTTCGTCGTGCATGAGGCCGCATTGAACCGGGGCATGGTCCCGCTTGCCACCGACGGCGCCCGATGCGTTCGAGAAGGGCTTACGACCCTCGAGGAACTCGCCCGCGTTCTGCCTGCGGAAACAGTTTCCATGACGCAGGCGGACTGATATCCCCGTTTGCGCGCCGTTTTCGCGTTGTCGAGACACAAGGAGGCAACAAAAATGGATATTGGAGTCAAATACTTGTTCATTCGGCGTTGGGAATCGTTCGTTCCGAACGCCCCGCTTCCGATCGCATTTTTCTACACGGACGATCCCGGCGGTGTTTCCGTCGTGCCCAAACAAGAGGGCCACGCCTGTTTTCTGGCCCAGTTGGGCGGCGTCCGAAAGGGGGAGCCGCTTGCCTTCGAACGCGAGTCGCTCGGTTGCTCCGGCGGGAAACGTTATCTCGGATTCAGCCAGGAACTCATGCCCGGTTTCGAATATTTCCTCTCCTGCGGCATACCAGGCAAACTCGAGGGGGAACGCTATAAACAGTCGCCCGAACTGGTCCGCGAATTCATTCGCAACTCGCCCGTGTTCACAGCGCCTGCGCGGTATGCCGTCTTCAAAAGATGGGATACGCTGGACGAAACCGACGAACCAGTGGCCGTTTTTTTCGATGTCGCGCCGGATGTGCTAGCCGCCCTGTTTACCTTGGCCAATTACGACGAACCGTCGCCGCACGGCGTCATCGCGCCCTTCTGCGCCGGATGCGGCGCAATTGTGGGATATCCGTACACGGAAGCCCAATCGGAACACCCACGCGCGGTGCTGGGCATGTTCGACATTTCCGCGCGCCCGTTTGTGCGCAAGGAAACTCTCTCCTTCGCAATTCCAATGAAAAAGTTCGTGCGGATGATGGTCAACATGGAAGAAAGTTTCTTGATCACCGATTCATGGCAGCGCGTTAAAAACCGCCTGTAAGTTTCGACGATTTCGGGCGCTTCAAACGCAAAGTGGAGAAGCGCTTTGCGCAGGCCGGAACGCGCATCGAATCCCCCAGTCTTGCGAACATGTCGTCGGTATCCCGGCAAGGCATCACATCGGATCGGCTTGGATTGTTGCGGCGGGATCTACGTCCGCATTGCCTCTTCCATGGCGATGGCGGCCCATTCCCAGAGGCGTCGGGGCTGGTTGCGGACGGTCGAGATGTCTTTCATGATGAGTTCGACGTGGCATTGTCCCTGCGTCTTGTCGAGGAACCGGCGAATGTTGGCGCGGGCTTGGGCCGGGTCCCAAGTTTCTTCGGCGAGGATGGCGGGATTGGGCTTGTGGCTGATGACGTAATCACGCCGGATGCCTTCGACGACTTTCTCGGCATCACACCATGGGCTGACGGAAATCTTGCGGAGGTTCGGGATGCGGCGGAGGATGTCAATCTTGTGGTCGAGCGGTTCGCAGCATCCGTAGTAGGCGAGTCCCCACCGTTCGAGCCAGCGCATGTCGTGTTCGAGTGCGAATTCCCAGTGCATTTCGGGCGAGACGGTCGAAAAAATCTGCGCGTTCGAGCATCCCCACATGTTGTGCGGTTTCACGTATGCCGGGTCGTAATCTTCACCCGGCAATGCACTCGTGTAACCATAGCCTCCGGAGCCGACGCGGGTATTGTTGTTGTCGAGCGAGAGCAGGTTTTGCGCGACGAACTGGTCGAGTTCCGTCATCCACGCATCCACCATGCGTTCGACGGCGGCATGGACCATTTCCGGCCGCGCGATAAGATCGATCATTGCCTCCTGCACGCCCCACCACCGAATCAGGTAGTCCCAAGGCGTGAACCAAATATGCGACTGGCCGACTTTTTTCACGGGCATGATGCCGCCGTACACGTCGTTCATCGCCTGATACCGGATCGCGGTCGCGTTGGCATCGTGTGTGACAACAGGCATCTTGATTTTTTCAAGGTCTTCCGGATTCTTGATCTGCGGGTGAAAGGTCCGGGACACGATGTCGCTCGACTCGTCCATTGCGATGGTGTCCACATCCTCGACGATGCCGAAATCGGTGCTGTGGATCGCGAGCGGGCACGGGAGAAAGTCGCTGACGACCATGTCGGCGGGGAAATGCCGCCACTGATAGATCAGACGCCGCAGATCGCGTTCCTGGTCGCGCGCCCAGGGGTGGACGCATCGCAGCGTCAACTCGTCGTTGACGTTCATCTCGTTCCAGCAGACCTCGTTGATCCACACCATCGGCCGCACGCTGTCGAGATCATTCAACCGCTGCCACAAGATGGACTTTTCCTTGTGCACGGGCAACGCGGCGATTTGCGCGACTTCATCCGCCAATCCGCGAAGGATATCTTTGTCTTTGGGATTCAGCCGGATTTCTTCGGCGGGCGCCGGCGGCGCGTAATGACTCGGATCGTGCAACATTTCGTTCTCCTTCCGTTGTCGTGTTCACAGTCGGTGTCGCCCGATTGCGATGACGATCACGACGTCGAGCACGACAAGTCCTGCATTCTACCACTGGGCCGGCATGAATTGGTCCACATCGGCCTTCGTGATGATGTGTTTCGGCAGATACGTCACCGGGTCGAGTTTTTCTCCGTTGAACCAGCGAGCGGCGGAATGGACGGCGAGCGCGCCGTCGCCTTCCGCGGACTGATAGGTGATGGCCAGCGCATCACCCGCTTTCACGGCATCCATGCCCGTTTTGCTGTTTCCCGCGGCGACGATCACGATATCCGTCCGTCCGGCTGTGCGTAGGGCTTCGAGCGCGCCCGTCAGGCTGAAATCGTCGGCGGCAAGGATCAACCCTTTCAGTTCGGCGCCGAACTTCGCGATCCATGCCGCGGTCAGTTGCATCGCGCCTTCCGCCTCGAGATTCGAGGTGTCCATGGCGAGCATCTTCATTTCCGGCGCGTAATCGAGGAGTTCGGTGATGGGCGCATAGGTCCGCGAGAAGAACGGCGAACTGCCCGGCATGTGGCGGATAATGGCATAGCCGCCTTGTTTGCCGAGCGCGTCGGCAAACACGCGCGCCAGCATGCGGAACTGCCCCCAATCATCCGGGCCGGTCCACGCAAGGCAATACTTCATGGCCTCGTCGCACGGGATGGTGTTCGAGGCGATGCACGGGATGCCGGCCTTGTTGATTTTACGCAACAGCGGCGTGCAGGCGGTCGCGTCAACGGGCGCAAGGATAACCATATCGGGCCGTTCGTTGACGGCCTGGTCTGCTTGTTGCGCTTGAAGGTCCATGTTCCAGTTGCCATTGAACACCTTGATCTTCATGCCGTATGCGTTCGCCATGACGGTGAACCCGTTCACGTACGCCGTCCAGTACGGGTGATCGCCCGCTTTCAACAGAATCACCTTCTTTCCGCGTGGGCCGTTCTTCGGCGAATCCGGCATCGGGACCTTCTCCGCCTTCCATCCCGCGAACTCGATGTCCCACCAATGGCCCTTGTCGGTTTCCGGCAGGGCAGAGGGATCGGCCGGGCGTTCGGGAATCGTCTTCTTCTCGGTTGCACGGAGGATGTAGGGCTGGCCGTCGGTTCCCTTGAGTGAAAAAACATCCACTTCCGGGGCCGACTCAGCCGGCACGCCTGCAACCAGCATGGCTTGGGATGACGCATACTTGAAATACATCGCCGTGATGGCCGTGGCGGCGATCGCGACAATCGCGACAATCGTGATACAAATCAGCGGGAACCGGTCTTTCGAATTCATGTCGGGCGCTCCTTCGTCGCTTGCGAATACCCTACCTTCGGCGGCTTCCCTCATCAAGTCGGGCCGCTGTCCCTTCATTCGTTCGTGCCGGTGAATCGCGTACGCCTCGTACAGCACGACCACGGCCAAAATCAAGCCGTTCACGAAGATCTGGACCTCGAATCCCAGTCCGAAACAGCCGATCCCGTTGAACAGCGTTGTCAACATCAACACGGCGAAATAACTCTTGAGCACACTGCCTTTTCCGCCGGTCATGAGCGTTCCGCCGATGATGACCGCCGCCAGGACCGTCATGAGAGTTCGCGTTCCGAGCACGGCCGCCGAGGTCATCGAACTGAGGCTCGCCGCGAACATCGCGCCCGCCAGCGCCGCCGTGACGCCGGAGAGGACGAATCCCGCCATCAAGTACCGGTCGCGGTTCAATCCGGCCAGCCACGCGGCTTCGGGATTGGCGCCGACCAGAAAGAAACCGCGCCCGACTCGCGTTCGATTCAGAAACACGGTGAAGCCGGCGACCCATGTCAGCGTGATAATCACCATCGGCGGCAGGAACGGAACAACCGGCGTTTCGAGCCAGTCGGCAAGCCGGAAATCCGCGATGGCCGCCGATCCACCGCCGCTGTAGAGGTGCATCAGCCCCGTGACCATCGTCATCGTGCCGAGTGTCACGATGAACGAATTGATGCGCGCCTTCACGACCAGGAGGCCGTTTGCGACGCCAACGGTTCCACCCGTTGTCAGTGCCGCCGCAATCGCGCCGGCCCAGCCCAGCGACGGTTCCAGACGTATTGCGATCATCCCGCACAGCATGACCACTGCGCCGATAGACAGGTCCAACTGGCCGAGAATGAGCACAATCGTGAACCCGATGGCAGCCACCGCATTCAGGCTCGCCCCGCGCAGGATGGCCGTCATGTTGTGAATGGACAGAAAATTCGGCGCGAACGCGGACAAGGCCGCGAAGAGCATGGCCAGCATGATAAGCGCGCGGTGTTCGTTCAGCAGGCGGGCAAGCCTAGGCATAATCTTTCCCCTGTGCACGAAGCCGATACTGTTGCAGACCCACGACGGCAATGAACACGATCCCCATGACGATGTTCTGCCGGAACGCCGTGATGCCAAGGAAGGTCATGATATTCGCCAGCAGGCCGATGACCAACACGCCGCCGAACACGCCCGGGATATGCCCGCGTCCGCCGCTCAGCATTACGCCGCCTATCACGACCGCCGTGACGGCCTTGAAATCGTAGCCCTGTCCCAGATAGAAGACGCCGAGTTTGTTCATGGATGTGATCAGGATTCCGGCGATCGCCGCCGCAAACGCCGCGACAACGAAATTCAGGAACACGACGCGCGAAACACGGATGCCGGATGCGCGCGCGGCGGCACGGGACGAACCCACCAGGCGGCTTTCATGGCCAAACCGCGTCCGCGTCATCACGAGGTGTCCCGCGGCAAACAGCGCCAGCATGATGACGACAACCAGCGGCACGGGCCCGGCGTGCATGCGAAAAATTTCGATGAAGGCCGCGCCCGGCGTGCCCGGCGCAGTGTCCGGATAGACTTGGTTGTTGCTCCACGTGAAACGCATGAAACCTTCCATGAAGAAGGCCACGGCCAGCGTCCACAGGATTGGATTTGCATTCAGTTTTCCAACGACAAGACCGTTCATGGCGCCAATCGCCACACCCGCGAGGATGCCCATGACCAGCGCGGGCGCCAATCCCAGCGGCAGCGCGGCCACCGCGATAATTCCCGAAAATGCCATGATGGCCGGCACGGAGAGGTCCGCCATGTTGCCGGAAAAGGTCACGAAGGCCATTCCCGATGAAACAATGCCCAGCAATGCGACGGCGCTCAGGATATTCACGAAATTCTCCGCCGTCGGAAAGTCTGGAGAGACGAACGCTCCGGCAATCAGTAACAAAAGAGCAACGACATAGATCCCGGCCATCTCGATGATGTGACTGATCGGTCGGGTCCGTCTGATCATGGGGATCTTCCGGCCGGAGCTTCGTGCCCGTTCATCGCAAGCAAGAGGGCTTCTTCGGAAAGGTCTTCTTTGTGCATTTCCCCAATCAGGCGACCACGCCGCATGACGAGGACACGGTCGGACAAACCGGCTAACTCCGGCAGATCCGAACTGATGAGCACCATGGCCGCACCCCGGTTCGCGATTGCCAAAAGCGATTCGTGAATCTTCCTCTTGGCCTTTACGTCCACGCCGCGCGTTGGTTCGTCGAGGATCAACACGCGCGGATTTGTCGCGAGCCACTTGCCCAAGAGCACCTTTTGCTGGTTGCCGCCCGATAACGTTCCCGCATCCGTTTCCGCCGACGCTGCCACCACTTCGAGTTCTTCAAGGTATTTTCGCGTTACAAATATATCGCGGCCAGACCGGTAAATCCCTGCCTTCGAGTGGAACGGAAGGAGGGCCGCCAGCAAGTTCTTCTCCACAGACAAACGAAGAAACAATCCGTCCACTTTGCGATCTTCCGTGAGGTAGACCAGCCCTTTCGCGACGGCTTGCGGGTAATCTCCGGCAAACTCTTCCCCGCACACGTTCACGACGCCATGGTCCAGCGGATCCAGTCCGCACAACGATCGCGCCAGTTCCGTCCGTCCCGCGCCGGACAATCCGGCGAGTCCGAGAATTTCACCTTTCCGGACCTCGAAAGAAACATCATGAAAGAAACCATGCCGGGTGAGATGTTCGACACGAAGAGCGCTTCCGCCCCATGCGGTTTCGCGCCTCGAATAGAACCGCTCGATGGTTTGGCCGACCATCATCTGGACAAGCGCCTGCGGTGTCGTGTCCGCGATGTCGCGGGTGGCGATCTTTCTCCCATCGCGCAGTACCGTGACCCGATCGGCGATCTCGAAGACTTCCGGCAAATGATGGGAGATATACACGATCGCGAGGCCGCCGCGCCGCAGATCGCGCAGGATCGCGAAGAGCCGATGAACTTCTTCGCGCGACAAGGCCGACGTCGGTTCGTCGAGAATCAGTATGCAGGGAGCGTTTCCGAGCACCTTCGCAATTTCGACCTGTTGCGCCTCGTGCTGGCTGATCTCCTCGACGGTTTTGAGTGGATTGATGTCGAGTCCGACGAGTTCAAGACAGCGCCGCGCCTCATCGAGCATTCTCCGCCGGTCGAGCATGCCCCACCGCGTGACAGGCATTCGTCCGGCCAGGAGATTCTCGGCGATACTGATGGGACGCGCAAGGCTCAGTTCCTGAAAGACCATTCCGATGCCGTGTCGCTTTGCCGCCATCGGCGATTCGAGGCGCACTTCTTGCCCGCCCACGCGAATCGCGCCGGTGTAATCGTTGAAGGCGCCGGCCAGGATCTTCATCAGCGTTGACTTGCCCGCGCCGTTCTCGCCCATCAACGCATGGATTTCTCCCGCGCGCACTTCCATGGAGACGTTGTCCACGGCGAGCGTGCCGGGAAAACGTTTCGACACACCTTCCATTACAAGCGCAGCGAATGCCGATTCGTGAGGCCGCATCATGAAACCCTATAGCGCGCTTTTTATGGATTTGACCACTTGTTCCGCCAAAGCTCTCGAACCACCCTCGGTAAAATGTACGTTGGCCGGTCTCTGAATTGAAGACAGTATGGGCAGCGCAAACGCATATAAATCGTCAATGGATATCCCGTTTTCATCCATGATTTGTTTCGCGACGGCATTGTACGCGATTACGTCGTCGTTCTTGCGCGGCGGCTTGACCTCTTCGGTCGGGACCGGTGTCGTGCTGGCCCAAATCAATTTTGCTCCGGTTTGTTTGAGTATTTTCACAAGTTGTCGGAGATTCGCCGCATATTGCCCAATGGCGACTTGCCGGGCGCCGTCTTCCATGAATTTCAGGTCGTGCAGACCCCAATTGAAATGGATAACATCCCATTTGCCCGTCCCTAGCCATTCTTTCAGGTGTCGCAATCCGTTGGGGGTCGGGCCCCCATTGACCGGAATGCGATGGACATTGGCCTTCCCCTTCAGTAATTCGCGCACCGGCAATGTGTAGCCGATGGAAATCGAATCGCCGATGAGTAGTACGCGCGGCAGGCCTTGGACGTCCTGTACCGGCGCGAACTCCGGATCCGTTTTTGCCGTGCGTCCGGCCCCGTGTTCCGCCGCGCCCGCGCATACACAGGCCATGCACAGAGCCAGTTTCACGAACGCCCCGATTGTCCTTTGCCACATCATGGCTTTCACCTCCGTGCCACCGGTTGGATTGCAATCCGTCCGGCCTCTTATAATGCGCTGTTTTATGTCGGGAAACAACGGCAGGGAGGTCAACATGCCCAACGGTTACCATGGCGTCATATTACGGATAAATCTCGGCACGCGATCCATCGAAAAGGAAGCGTTTCCCGAAGAGTTCTACCGCACCTACATGGGCGGAGGCGCGTTCGGGGCGTATTTTCTGTTGAAAGAAACGACGCCTGAAACCGATCCGCTCGGACCAGAGAATGTGTTGACGCTTGCGCCCAGCGTGACGACGGGCTGTGCCATTTCGGGCGCGAGCCGTTTCAGCGCGGTGGCCTTGTCTCCATTGACGAATGCCGTGGGGGAAGGGCAGGCCGGCGGCGATTTCGGGCCTTTTCTCAAATTGGCGGGATATGACGCCATTGTCGTGACCGGCAAGGCGGATGCGCCCTGCTATGTGCTCGTGGACGGCGAGAAGGTCGAAATCCGCGATGCGGCCCATCTGACGGGACGTCCTGTCAGTGAAGTCCACGATATCCTGGAATCGGAACTCAAACAGGCCGACACGCGCGTTTGCGTTCTCCAATGCGGTCCGGCCGGCGAACGCCTTGTCCGCTATGCGTGCATCATGGCCGGCCGAAACGACGTGGTCGGGCGCACGGGCATGGGCGCCGTCATGGGATCCAAGAACCTCCGCGCCGTTGTCGTTCGAGCGCCACGCAAGGCCAAACTCGCCACAGCCAATCCGGATGCCATTCGTAATCTTGCGGCCCTTGGCGCCGAACGGGTCAAAACGTCGGACTTTCCATCAACGCTCCGCGCTCATGGCACACCCGGCGTTGTCCAATTCCAGTCCGAGGCCGGCAATATGGCCACGCACAATTACACGCAAGGCTGGCATCCCGAATACAAGGAATTGTCCGGGCAGGTGTTCGGGGAGAAAATCGGCGCGGGACAGTCCACGTGCATGGGTTGCGCCGTCGCATGCCGCAAGCGCGTCAAATGTACCGGGAAGTACGAAGTCAGCGATAAACTCGGTGGACCGGAATTCGAGACGTTGAGCACACTCGGATCGAACCTCGACATTACTGTTCCGGAAGCCGTTGCGAAGGCCAACGAAATGTGCAACGAATACGGCCTCGACACGATTACGACGGGCGCCATCGCCGCCTATGCGATCGAATCCGCAGAAAACGGGATCATCTCGACCGATTCGATCGGGGGTAGGAAATTGTGCTTCGGCGACCCGGAGAGTCTTTTCTGGCTCATCGATCGCATTGGACGCCGCGATGGGGTCGGCGATGTGCTCGCGGAAGGCTTCAACGCGGCTGTGAAACACTTCGGCGAGAAGACGACGCCCTTTGCCGTCCACTGCAAAGGCCAGGGGCTTCCCGCGCACATGGCGCAGGTCAAACCGAGCCAGGCGATTATGTATGCGACGGTTCCCATCGGCGGCGACCACATGTCATGCGAACACGACTGGCTCCTGGCGGGCGGCGGCGAACTGGCCGCCGGCCTTGCCATCATCGGCAAGGGTACGCGATCTTCGACCGATCTGCCCAAGATCCGAATGACCGTGTTCAGCCAGCATTACTACAGCCTGCTCGACACGCTGACGCTGTGCATGTTCGTATGGGGACCGGGCAACCTGTTCGGCTACCGCGAACTCGAAGACTTCGTCCGTCACGTGACCGGCTGGGATTGCACCTTCTGGGAACTTATGAAAGTCGGCGAGCGCAAGACGAACATGATGCGCATGGTGAATGCGCGGCGCGGTTTCTCGCGTCACGACGACATACTCCCTGATCGTTTGTATGAACCCATTCCGGACGGACCCAGCAAAGGCGCACACGTCAAACGCGATATTTTTCCGAGCATGCTTGACCATTATTACGGAATCATGGGATGGGATTTGGCCACCGGCAATCCCTTGCCGGCCAAACTCATGGAACTCGGACTCGAATGGATTCTGGATTGAATGCGAGAAAGACTTTTGAACCACAAGCGAATCCCGGTCTGAGGATGTGTCCTGCGCATCTCTTTTCGCGGGGTTGAATTCACTCTTTTTTTTCCGCTAGTATGCGGTGCGGCGGTTGGCTGGCCGCCCAATGGAAGAACCGGAGAATAGAACAAATGGCGTAGTATGATCACACGCCTGATACGGGCGTATGCCGGTATCGGCAAAATCAGGGAGGCGGCACGCATGAGTTTGAATCTGGCGTATTTCCTGGACGCGACCGCGGAGAAGTATCCCGAAAAGACGGCGCTCATTCTAGACCAATGGAAAATGAGTTATGCCGAATTGGCGGCCGCAGTCAAAAAAATGGCCAACGTTCTTCGGGATCGCGGGGTGAAAAAGGGCGACAAGGTCGCGATTATGCTGCCGAATACGCCACATTTTCCCATTGCCTATTATGGCATTTTGAACGCGGGGGGGACCGTCGTCCCTATCAACTGCATGTTGAAGGCGCTGGAAATCCAGTATCAACTCGAAGATTCGGATGCCTTTGTCTTTATCGCCTGGCACGGTTTCGAGGAAGAAGCCCGAAGGGCGTTTTTACAGACCGAAACCTGCCGCCATCTCATTCTGGTGGGTGGATCGCCATCCTCGCCACCTCCGGTGGGCGAAGCCCTTGAACCCGCGCTGGGCGTGGCGTCGCCCACTTTCGACATGGTGCAGACCATGCCGGAAGATACTGCGGTTATTTTGTATACCTCCGGCACGACCGGCACCCCGAAGGGCGCCGAACTAACCCATTTCAACATCTTTTTCAATGCCTTTTATGCAAGGGACTATATCGTCAAGGTCCAGCCGGACGATGTCGGGCTGGTGGTCTTGCCTCTATTCCATTCCTTCGGTCAGACCTGCGTGATGAACGTCGGCTTGATGGCCGGGGCCACGTTAACCATGCTGCCCGTCTTCGAAACGAAGAAGACCCTTGAAATCATCCAACGCGATCGCGTCACGTTCCTTGCGGCCGTTCCGACGATGTTTTTCTGGATGCTAAGTTCAGAGGAAAGCGGCCAATACGATATTTCATCGCTCAAAATGGCCGTGTCGGGCGGCGCCGCGTTGCCGGTTGACGTGCTAAACCGTTTTTACGATCGCTTTGGCGTGCGTATTCTCGAAGGCTACGGCCTGACCGAGACCAGCCCGGTTGCGTCGTTCAACATGCCCGATCGGCCCAGCAAGCCCGGCTCCATCGGCACCCCCATTTGGGGATGCGAAATGAAGATCATGCGCGAAGACGGAACCTTTGCCGGGGTGGATGAAGTCGGTGAAATCGTCCTGCGCGGCCATAATCTCATGAAAGGCTACTACAAGCGGCCCGGCGCGACCGAATCGGTCATTATAGACGGCTGGTTCCACACCGGCGATCTCGCCAAGATGGACGAGGATGGCTATTTCTTCATCGTGGACCGTAAAAAAGATCTCATCATTCGCGGCGGCATGAATATCTATCCGCGCGAAATCGAAGAAGCGCTTTATGGGCATCCCGACATCGTGGAAGTGTGCGTGATCGGCGTGCCTGACGAGGCGCGCGGCGAAGAAGTCAAGGCGTATGTCGCGTTGGCCAAATCCGCCACGACAACTCCGGAAGAACTTCGCCATTACTGCGAAGAACGCATGGCCAAATACAAGGTGCCACGCTATATTGAAATTTTGCCGTCGCTTCCCAAGGGCCCAACCGGCAAATTGCTCAAGCGAAAATTACGCGAAATGAGCCTTGAAAGTGGCGGCGGCGAAAACAAAACATGAATTTATTTGACAAATTCGTGAGAATATCGTTGAACCGAAGCGCAGGCGTGGATGCTGTAAAAATAGCAGTGTTTACCTTTTGCGGAAATTCGGTGTCGCATTATGTTTGGAATGCGCAATTTTGTTTTTGACTTTCGTGTGGGCAATGGGTACACTGGTGTGAATCCCTCTGTGGTGGGTCGTGCGGAGTAGTTAAAAAAGAGGATAAAGCCATGCAAGTAGAGGACAAAGAAAAACAGAAGTCAATGGATCTGGCCGAGGATGCGCGTGAAACGGAGTGGAAGTACCCGAGTTTCATCGCGGAGTTGTTCAAGGGCAACTTTCGGTGGGACTTGGTGCATCCGTATCCGGAACAGCCCGCGGAAGACAAGAAAATCGGCGACGAGTTGATCCTCAAAGCCAAGGAAACCATGGAGAAGTACATCGATCCGGACAAGATTGACCGTGAATTTGTGTACCCTCCGGAAGCCATCAAGGGGTTGGGCGAAGCCGGATTCTTTGGAATGAAAATTTCAAAGGATTATGGCGGTCTGGGCTTGTCGCAGACGAATTACAGCCGCGTGGTGGGCTATATCGGCACGTACTGCCAGAGCACGGCAACGTGGTTGTCCGCTCATCAAAGCATCGGCGTTCCTCAGCCGCTCAAGGTGGTTGGCACGGACGAACAAAAGAAAAAATACCTGCCCCGTCTGGCGGCCGGCGCGGTGTCGGCCTTCGCATTGACCGAACCGGGCGTCGGCTCGGATCCGGCCGCGATGAAGACCACCGCCACCCCGACAGAGGACGGCAAATACTATCTAATCAACGGTGAGAAACTCTGGATCACGAACGGTCCGGATGCCGAGATTCTTATCGTGATGGCGCAGACGCCGCCCAAGGAAGTCAAAGGCAAGATGCGTCCGCAAATTACGGCGTTTGTCGTGGATCGCAAGGATCCCGAAACCGCGAAAGGCTTTGAGGTTGCCTACCGTTGCCGTTTCATGGGCCTGCACGGCATCTCGAATGGTCTTCTTCGGTTCAACAACATGAAAGTGCCTGCCGAGAATATCGTCGGCAAGCCCGGCGAAGGCCTTAAGATCGCGCTCATGACGTTGAACACGGGACGTTTGACAGTGCCGGCCATTGCCGGTTCAGCCTCCAAGCAGGCCATGTATTACCTCCACGACTGGGTGAACAAGCGCATCCAGTGGGGCGCGCCCATCGGCAAGCATCAGGCGGTCGCCAACATGACGGCCCGCATTGCCGCCGAAACTTTTGCGATGGAAGCGATGAATTGGCTGGCATGCGCGCTGGCCGACAAGGGCGGCGTGGATATTCGCCTCGAGGCCGCCATGGCCAAGTATTTCTGCACCGAGGCCGCGTGGCGCGTCGGCGACGACTTCATGCAGGTCCGCGGCGGTCGTGGTTACGAAAATGTTTCGTCGTTGAAGGAACGCGGCGATGTACCGATGGTCTGCGAACGGACAATGCGCGACGCCCGCGTGGCCCGCATCCTCGAAGGCACGACGCAGATCATGGAACTGATTATCGCGCGCGAAGCCCTCGACACCCATTTCAGCCTGATCATGCCGATCATGGATCCGCGCGCCAACGTCAAGAAAAAGAGCAAGATGGCGCTCATCATGGACGCTTTCAAGTTCTATGCGGCGTGGTATCCCAAGCAATGGCTCCCCGTCGCGGCGCCCTCCAATACCAAGCATCTCAATTCGCGGAATGTCGCGCACCTTGCGTATTGCGCGAAGACCTGCCGTAAGATGGCCCGACGCTTGTTCCACACCATGGCCCGCTACCAGCAGAAACTTGAACGCAAGACGCTCATTCTCGCCCGGTATGTCGAAATCGGCACCGACATCTATGCGATGGCCGCCGCGCTGGCGCGCGCCGACGCCATTTTGGCCAAGGATCCGAACAACAAGACGGTTCAGGATGTCGTGGATCTGTTCTGCAATATCGCGCGCAAGCGCATCGAGAACAATTTCCGGCTGCTCTGCTGCAACCATGACGACTTGATTGATAAAGTCGGCAAGATGTTCATGGAAGGCGAACTGAACTGGATGACCACCGATATCTACAAGGATCTGCCCCAATAAGCAGGCAGACACCATTTAGCGTTGTTCATAAGGGCAGGAATCGGTTTGCGGTTCCTGCCCCTTTTTCGGCTTTTCGCAATCTTTTCAACATCCGGGAAAATGCAGGGCGAAATCACAGGCCCAAAAGATTTTCCTCGGCGCGGTGGCATGCGACGATATGGCCGGGGGCGCATTCCCGAAGGCAAGGCGTTTCCCCGCGGCAACGGCCGTTCGCATGAACGCAGCGCGGATGAAACGGACATCCGTCAGGAAGCCGGCTCGGATCCGCGACTTCGCCCGGCAGAACAGGGCGGGCCTTGCCGCGGGCCGGTTCCGGTTTCGGCAAGGCATGCAGCAGCGCGCCGGTATAGGGATGCCTTGGATCCTGGAAAATGTCGTTCGTGGGCGCCATTTCGACGATGCGTCCGGCATACATTACGGCTACGCGCGCGCTGATGTTTTCGACGACGGACAAGTCGTGCGCGATGAACAAATAGGCGAGTCCAAACTGTTCCTGCAATTCCTTGAGCAGGTTGAGAATTTGCGCCTGGACGGAAACATCGAGCGCCGATACGGGTTCGTCGCAGATGACTAGGCATGGGTTCAACGCGAGCGCGCGCGCAATGCCGACGCGCTGGCGCTGACCGCCGCTGAAGGCATGCGGATACCGCCGCAAATACGCGGGATTCAATCCGACCGATCGCATCAGCGATTCGACGCGCGCCTCGATTTCGCCACGGGAACCGCAGCCGTGCGCCCGCAGCGGTTCGGCCACGATGTCGAAGACGGTCATACGCGGATTGAGCGACGAAAACGGGTCCTGAAACACGAGTTGGATATGACGGCGAAACCGGCGCAGTCTTTCGCCTTGAAGCGAAGCGATGTCGATCGCTTCGCCTTCGTGATGAAAGGTCATCGTGCCCGCAGTGCGTTCAATCAGGCGCAGGATCAGGCGACCGGTCGTCGTCTTGCCGCATCCGCTTTCGCCGACCAGCCCAAGCGTCTCGCCCCTGCCAATCGAAAAACTGACATCGTCCACCGCCTTGATTACGCCGGCATCCCGGCGAAAGGGTCCGGACGTAATCGTAAAATGCTTGCTGAGATTGCGCACGTCGAGCAGCGTGGTCATCGCTTCGGTATCCGTGCATCCATGGCGAAGCCCAATCCGGGCATCGCCATGATGCCTTGTCCGCTTTGAGCCGACTGTAATGATAACACAGACAAACCCGTGTTGGCGTGGATGATTCGCATTTCCGGAATGTTTCCGATAGACTGCAAACAGGAAAAAGGATTGCTACGCCGGATGCCGCACATTCATCGTTTCCACGTCCCCGCGCACCAGTTGACGCCCCCGCTTGTGGCGCTTCCGGATGAGGAAGCGCATCATGCCGCTCGCGTCGTGCGCGTAAAAACGGGGGATCCCGTGTTGCTTTTCGACGGCGAGGGACGCGAATGCGATGGAACCATCGCCCAAGTTTCCCGGCGGGATGTGGTCGTGGCCATCGAAGCCGAACGACGTTACCCGCCGCCGGATGTGCGCGTGACGCTTTTTCAGGCGTGGCTGCTGCGCGAAAAGGCCGTCGAATTTCTGATTCGGCACGGAACCGAGACCGGCATCTCGCGTTTCGTCTTTTTCCGCGGCGGACATTCAGAGCAATTGCCCCGGCCGCAAGAAAAATGGCGGCGGATCGCCATCGAAGCCTGCAAACAATGCGGCCGGGTATGGCTTCCGTCCTTTGTCGTCCATGCCGGTTTGGACGCCGCGCTCGATGCCGAACCCATGCCGATCCTTCTCGCCACCCGGGATGGCAACCCGGTTTCGTTGCGGCAGGCCATGTTGCATCGCGAAACAGGCGTCATCGTCGGACCCGAGGGAGGGCTTACCGAAGAAGAACATTCGCTGGCCATGGCCCGCGGCGCAACGCCCATCACGCTGGGAAACGTTACCTATCGGGCGGAAATGGCGGGAATTGTCGCCGCCCTGCTCATTACCCATGAACTGAGTCTGTGATTCCAGTGCTCCATCGGGCTGTCTTTATGCCGTCTTTATGCGATATGGACACGTCCGAGGTCGTTGCGATACCATTTCTTACTGAGATGTGGAGGCTCCTATGAAAGCGGTAATCATGGCGGCGGGAAAATCCACGCGGACGTATCCGTTGACGTTGACGCGCCCAAAGCCGTTGCTCAAGGTGGCGAACAAGCATATCCTGGCGCATCAACTCGACGCGCTGCGCGGCGTGGCCGATGGAATTGTGCTGGTGGTCGGCTATCGCGCGGAGATGATCCGCGAGGCGTTCGGCAACGAATACGACGGGATGCCGATCGAGTATGTGGTCCAAAAGGAGCAACGCGGCACGGGCCATGCCATCCTGCAGTGCGCGGACTGTATCGGCGGCCCGTTTCTGGCGATGAACGGCGACGACTTGTATGATCCGGCGGACTTGGCCCGCATTGCGCGCGAGGAACAGGCGGCGCTGGCGATGACCGTACCCGATCCGCGTCTCTACGGCATCTACGAGGTCGGTGAAGAGAACCGAGTGGTGCGGCTCGTCGAAAAACCGACGGATGTTTTCTCGAACCTCGCCAACATCGGCGTCTACAAGTTTACGCCCCAGGTGTTCGATGTTTTACGCCACACCGAACCGTCCGTGCGCGGCGAGATCGAAATCACGTCGGCGGTCCAGACCCTTGCCGACAGAGGCGTCTTCCGTGTGGTGGAGGCGGCCGGTTACTGGTTTCCCATCGGCTATCCGTGGCACTTGCTTGATGCCAACGAATTCATGCTGAAGCGTATGACGCCGTGCATAGGGGGCGAGGTGCATCCGGCGGCGGTCATCAACGGTCCCGTGTCGGTGGGCAAGGGCACGGTGATCCGTTCGGGCGTGGTCATTGACGGGCCGGTCTGCATCGGGGAGAATTGCGAAATCGGTCCCAACTGCTGGATTCGGCCCCATGTCACACTGGGCGACGGTTGCCGCATCGGACAGGCCGTCGAGATCAAGAACTCGATTTTCATGGACGGCGTGTATGCGTGCCACCTCAGTTATATCGGCGACAGTGTAATCGGGGAACGCGCCAATCTTGGCTGCGGCACCGTCACGGCGAACGTCCGGCACGACGGCGCAACGCACCGCTCGATAGTCAACGGGAATCCGGTGGACACGGGACGTAAGAAGCTTGGGACTGTTATCGGCGACGATGCGCACACGGGCATCCATACCGCCATCTATCCGGGGCGCAAACTCTGGCCCGGCGCCACGACCCGTCCCGGCGAAATCGTCGAAAAAGACATCGTCGTGTAGCGATTCATTTTGCGTTCGGACCCAGACGATTTCGATGGTTGCATACTTTAATTATCCGCATCTCCGTGAATATCTGCGAACATCTGCGCAATCTGCGGAGGAAGGATGAAGGGACAAGGCTCAAGGGACAATACGAGCACAAACACGAGCACGGGCAAGAAGGGGGAAGGCATCCCAACTTGTTGACTGCCAATACACAGACCGCGATAATCATTTCGTTTGATTCGGCGGGAAGGACCGCCGGGAACCTCTAACATTTTGGGAGCAGGTCATGGCGAAGATAGCATTTATCGGGGCGGGCAGTTTGGGATTCACGCGCGGGCTGGTTCGGGATGTGTTGACGTTTCCGCTGCTCAAGGACGCGACCATCGCGTTGATGGACGTCAACAAGGAACGGCTCGAATTTGCCCGCAAGGCCGTCGGCCTTATCGTCGAGCGCGGCGGATATCCGGCGAAGGTCGAAGCGACGCTCGACCGCAAGGAAGCGCTCAAAGGCGCGGACGCGGTGCTCTGCACGATCCTTTCGGGGGACGTGCAGGTGTGGCGGCATGACATCGAGATCCCGAAGAAGTACGGCGTGGACACGAACGTCGGCGACACGCGCGGTCCGAGCGGCGTATTTCGCGCACTGCGCACGATCCCGGTCATGGTAAGCATCGTCAAGGACATGGAACGGTATTGTCCACGCGCGATCCTGCTCAACTATACGAACCCGATGGCGATGCTGTGCCGGGCGATGCAACGCGTGTCGAAGATTCAGACCTCCGGCCTGTGCCACAGCGTCCAAGGAACGGCGGCCATGCTCGCTAACTGGATCGGCGCGCCGATGAACGAGATTGATTACGTCTGTGCCGGAATCAATCACATGGCGTGGTACACCGAGTTCAAATGGAAGGGCAAGGACGCGTACCCGCTCATTCGCAAGGCCATCACGACAAACAAGAAGATCTACAACGAGGAGCAGGTTCGCAACGAAATGTTCCTCGCGCTCGACTATTACGTGACGGAATCGAGCGGGCATAATTCCGAGTACAACTGGTGGTTCCGCAAGCGGCCCGATTTGATTGAGAAATATTGCACGCATGGCACCGGCTGGAATCCCGGCGAATACGCCTACATTCTCAAGCATTATCTGCACACGGCGAAAAGTTGGAAGAAAGACATCCGGGATTGGTTTAGCAAGGGCGCGCCGATGTCGCTCGAACGCGGCCATGAATATGCCGCCTCCATCATCAATGCCTACATGGGCGGCGAACCCTTCGAGTTCAACGGAAATGTGCGCAACACGAATCTCATCACGAACCTGCCCGCCGACGCGTGCGTCGAGGTGCCCGTCGTCGCGAACCGTCGCGGATTCAACGCCATTCACGTCGGCGCGCTGCCCATTCAGTGCGCCGCATTGAACAACGTGACGATCGCCGTCGAGGAAATGGCCGTCGAGGCGGCGCTGACCGGCGATCCGAAACTCGTCTACCAGTCCATTGCCTACGATCCGCTGACGGCCGCCGTGCTTTCGCTGGCCGAAATCAAGAAAATGGTCCAGGAAATGCTCAGGAAGAACAAGGACTATCTGCCGACATTCAAGCGGATTGAAATCTAATCAGAACCACGAAGGCACAAAGACACGAAGAGGGTCTGGCCATGGAACGGTTACGGAAATGGGTGGCGGATGGAATGGTGGATACCGTCATCGTCGCCGGAGTGGATTTGCAGGGCCGTTTGTACGGCAAGCGGTGCGCGGCGGAACCGTTCCTGCGCGACATGGCGGGCGGTGTCCATACCTGCGACTGCAATTTCGGCTGGGACGTCGAACGGATCCTGATCCCCGGCCTTGCCTTCACGGGCTGGCACACGGGATACGGCGACATGACGGCCGTGCCCGATTGGTCCACGACGCGCCTCTATTCGTGGTTCGAGAAGACGGCGCTGGTCATTTGCGACACGAAATCGCACGACGGTTCCCTTGTGCCGATTGCGCCGAGATCGATGCTGCGCAAGCAGCTCGACAAGGCCGCCGCAATGGGGTTCACGGTAAAGGCCGCGAGCGAACTTGAATTTTTCCTGTTCCGCGAGACGCCGGAGAGTTCGCGCGCGAAAGACTATCGCGACTTGACGACGATTGCCGGATACATTGGGGACTATTGCATCTTTCGCTCCTCCATGGACGAACCAATCATCGGCGAGATCCGCCGGCAGTTGGCTGCGGCGGGCGTCGAGGTCGAGTGCAGCAAAGCCGAGTGGGGATACGGGCAGCACGAGGTGAATCTCGTGTACACGGACGCGCTCGAAATGGCCGACCGGCACGTCGTGTTCAAACAAGGCGTGCGCGAAATGGCCGCAATGAGAGGTCTTCAGGCGACATTCATGGCGAAATGGCACACGGATCATTCGTCGAATGGCGCGCACATCCACATGAGCCTATGGCAAGACGGCAAACCGGCGTTTTACGATCCGAAGGGCGATCGGGGAATGTCGAAAACGATGCGGCATTTCCTCGGCGGCATGATGGCGCTTGCCCGCGATTTCCACCTCTTGTATGCGCCTACGATCAACTCATACAAACGCTACGGCGATCTTACGTTCGCGCCGACGACGATTACATGGGGCGGCGACAACCGCACCGTTGCGTTCCGATCATGCGGCCATGGCGCATCCACAAGGTTGGAAAACCGCATTCCCGGCGCGGACGTCAATGCGCATGCCGCCTATGCCGCAATGATTGCATCCGGCCTGTACGGCATTGAAAACGGGATCGAACCGATCGGCCCCTTCGTCGAGGCAAATGGTTATGAGGTAAAGGATGCGCCCCGCCTGCACCGCAATCCGATCGAGGCCGCGGATGCGTTTTCATCGAGCGCCATCGCCCGCCGGCTTCTCGGCGACGACGTGGTTGACCATTATGCCGCCGTTGCCCGGTGGGAAATCGGCGAGTTCATGCGCAGCGTCACCGATTGGGAACGCCGGCGGTACTTTGAATTGATTTGAAACGCACGTGGCGAACACGGTGTTCTGTGCTAAAATGAACAGGCCGACGGGCAGATTTTTATGAAGCGACGCACTTTTCTGAAACAGATGATCGCACAAGGTGCGGCGGCCTGTTTTCCCGCCATCCTTCCGGCGTCCGCACTCGGCCTGAACGGCACGGTGGCGCCGAGCAACCGGATTGCGCTCGGCTTCATCGGCCTTGGTTATGAAGGAAAACTGAAGAATCTCCGCGTGTTCATGGCGCAGCCCGAAGTGCAGGTGGTGGCCCTTTGCGATGTTTTTGAGAAACGTCTGCGCGGCGCCCATCTGGCCATGCAGAGTTACAGCCTGAAACCGTCCGCCCAGGAGTTCGAAACCTGTTTTACAACGCGGGACTGGCGTGAGGTGGTTGCGCGTTCCGATGTGGACGCGGTAGTCATTTCAACGCCGGATCATTGGCATGCGCTTCCCGCCATTGCCGCCGCGAAGGCGGGCAAGGATGTTTTTTGCGAAAAGCCCCTTTCCCTCACCATACGGGAGGGACGCGTCCTGAGCGACGTGATGCAACAACGGCAACGAATCTTTCAAACCGCCAGCGAGGCGCGGGCTTCCATCAAATTTCTGAAGGCTTGCGAATGGGTCCGCAACGGACGCATCGGCAAGCTGCACACGATTAGGGTGGCCATTTATGGGGGATTTGCCCAGGGCGGCAGCCCCATGAACATCAACCCCAAGCCCAAGCCCGTCCCCGAAGGTTTCGATTACGACATGTGGCTGGGTCAAGCGCCCGAAGCCTTCTACACGCCCGTGCGTTACACCAAATACCGGTATATTCTAGTTTCTTGCCGGTCGAGTGGCATGGTTATAAGATATGGGTGGCTGTGCTGGGGGTGTTGCTACTGACCGCCCTGAACATGCGCGGCGTCAGGGAAGCCGTCATTCCGTTATTACCGGTATTTTTGCTTTTTCTCGCGACCCATGTCTTCGCGATTGCCTACTCTATTTTCAGCCATGTTGGCGACATGGGCCGCGTGGCCGCCCAGACGGCGCAGCAGGTGCGCGGCGCTTCGTCCGAACTGGGCGTGGTGGGGATGCTTCTGCTTATGTTGCATGCGTACAGCATGGGCGCCGGTACGTTTACCGGCATCGAGGCGGTGAGCAACGGGCTTCCCATGTTGCGCGAACCGCGCGCGCAAACCGGCAAGCGGACCATGATCTACATGGCCACATCGCTTGTAATCGCCGTGATTGGCCTGATGATCGCCTATATGCTGTCCGGCGCCGTGCTGGAGGAAGGCAAAACGCTCAATGCGACCATGCTTGAACGCCTGACGGCACATTGGTCCCGCAATACGGCCCGGACCTTCGTTTTGCTCACGCTGGTGTCGGAAACGGCGATTCTGTTCGTCGCGGCGCAGGCCGGTTTTCTCGGCGGCCCCCGCGTGTTGGCGAACATGGCCCTGGATCGGTGGTTTCCCAGCCGGTTCGCCATGCTCAGCGACCGGCTGGTTACCCAAAACGGCGTGGTGTTGATGGGCGGCGCGGCCTTGATTGTCATGGCGTTCGCGCGGGGCAGCGTGCAATATTTGGTGGTGCTGTACAGCATTACCGTATTCATTACGTTCGTGCTGGCCCAACTGGGCATGGTCCGCCACTGGTGGCGCTTGCGGGGAAAAAATCACCCGTGGCTCAAGGGCATCGCAATCAATGGGACCGGCCTTGTCTTGACGGCGGGTATTCTCATTTCCATGACGATCATCAAATTCAGGGAAGGGGGTTGGATTACGCTGGCGGTGACAGGCGGACTGGTCGCGCTGGCCCTTTTCATTCGGCGGCATTACGACAGCACCCGGCGAATGCTGGGCCGGTTGGACAGTCTGGTCGAGGCCACCAAGGCCACGGTCGAACGCCTGCCGAAACCCGCAACACCCGCCGGCGCCTACGACCCGGACGCCAAGACGGCCATCGTGCTGGTAAACGGCTTCAACGGGCTGGGGCTGCATACCCTGTTCAGCATTGTCCGCACGTTTGGGGGTGCTTTCCGGCAATTCGTTTTCCTGCAGGTCGGCGCCGTGGACGCCGGCAATTTCAAGGGCGCCGAGGAGATGGAACGCCTGCGGCAATTTCTTGATGCGGAATTGGCGAAATATGTCGCCTACATGAATGCCGAAGGTTATTACGCGGAATCCCATGGCGTTGTCGGCACGGATATCGTCGAAGAAATAGTCAAATTGTCCCACAACGTTCTGGAACGTTTTCCACAGGGCGTATTTTTTGGCGGACAGCTCGTCTTTCCCGAAGAGACCGCTTTTACGCGCCTGCTTCACAACTACATCGTGTTTGCCGTTCAGCGACGCCTGTATTCCCGGGGCGTTCCCTTCATGATTCTGCCCATCCGGGTGTGACCGCTTGTGGTTTGGAGCATCCTCCGTGTGCGGGGATGCAAACGGACACGGTTGCCGTCACGGGACCGCGTTCGCCAAAGGGCGGAATCGCAAGCCGCCGTCCTCCAGATCCACGAATACCCGCGATCCTTCCTGAATGGCGCCGGACAGAATTTCCATCGCCATCGGGTCGAGCACGAGCCGCTGGATCGCGCGTTTCAACGGGCGCGCGCCGTAAGCCGGATCGAAACCTTCATCGGCAAGGTAATCGCGCGCGGCATCGGACAGTTCGATGGCGATATGTTTTTCTTCGAGGCGTTTCGACAGGCGTTTTATCTGCACGTCCACGATTCGGCGGATATCCTCGCGGGACAGCGAATGAAACACGACGATGTCGTCCACGCGATTTAAAAATTCAGGACGGAAATGGCGCCGCAATGCCTGCAGGACGGCTTCCGTTTTATCCGCGTGTTCGCCCGCGCCGTTGAAGACCTCGCTGCCGAGATTGGATGTCATGATGACGACGGTGTTTTTAAAGTCCACAGTGCGGCCCTGGCCGTCGGTCAGGCGGCCGTCGTCGAGGATTTGCAGCAGCACGTTGAACACGTCGGCATGCGCCTTCTCGATTTCGTCGAGCAGCACGACGCAGTACGGACGGCGGCGGACGATTTCGGTCAACTGTCCGCCTTCTTCATAACCGACATATCCCGGCGGCGCTCCGATCAAGCGGGCCACGGTGTGCTTTTCCATGTATTCCGACATGTCGAGCCGCACCATGGCGTGTTCGTCGTCGAACAGGAGTTCGGCGAGCGCGCGGGCCAGTTCGGTCTTGCCGACGCCCGTCGGGCCGAGGAAAATAAACGATCCGATAGGGCGTTCCGGCTCCTTCAATCCGGCGCGTGCGCGGCGGACGGCGTCCGACACGACGCGGATGCCGTCGCGTTGGCCGATCACGCGTTCCGCGAGTCGATCCTCCATTTTGAGCAGGCGCGCCATTTCGCCTTCCATCATTTTTTCGACGGGGATGTGCGTCCAACTCGACACGATCTTTGCGACGCGCTCCTCGGTGACTTCCTCGCTGAGGAAACTGCCGTTCTTTTGAATTTCAAGCAGACGGGCGTTTTCGGATTGAAGCGCACGTTGCAGATCCGCGATCGTCCCGTATCGAATCTGGGCCACCTTCGCGAGGTCGCCCGCCCGCTCGGCGATTTCTTCCTCCCGCCGCGCCTCGTCAATTCGGGCATTCGTGGCGCGAATGCGCTCGATGACCTCTTTTTCCGCCTGCCATTGGGCCTTCTTCGCGCCCAATTCCTCGCGCAATTCGGCGATTTCGTGCGCAATGCCCTCCGACATCTCCCGTGCGGCTTTGTTGTTTTCCTTCGACACGGCCAGATGCTCGATTTCAAGCTGGCGGATGCGCCGGTCGAGCACGTCTATTTCATAGGGCATGCTGTCAATTTCGATGCGCAGCCGCGAGGCGGCTTCGTCAATCAGATCAATCGCTTTGTCGGGCAGGAAGCGGTCCGATATGTAGCGATGGCTCAGGACAGCGGCCGATACCAGCGCCGCGTCCTGAATGCGCACGCCGTGATGGACTTCGTATTTTTCCTTCAAGCCGCGCAGAATTGCAATCGTGTCCTCGACGTTCGGCTCGCCGACGAGCACCGGCTGGAACCGCCGTTCGAGCGCGGGATCTTTTTCGACCCGTTTCTTGTATTCGTTGAGCGTCGTGGCGCCGATGCAGTGCAACTCGCCGCGGGCAAGCGCCGGTTTCAACATGTTCGAAGCGTCCATTGCGCCTTCGGCCGCGCCCGCGCCGACCAGCGTGTGCAATTCGTCTATGAACAGGATAATTTCCCCGGTCGCTTCCTGGACTTCGCGCAAGACCGCCTTGAGACGCTCCTCGAATTCGCCGCGAAACTTCGCGCCGGCCACCAGCGCGCCCAGATCGAGCGTGGCAACGCGTTTGTGCTTGAGATTCTCGGGCACGTCGCCTGCCACGATCCGTTGGGCAAGTCCCTCGACGATCGCGGTTTTGCCGACGCCCGGCTCGCCGATCAGTACGGGATTGTTCTTCGTCCGGCGCGACAAGACCTGAATGACGCGGCGGATTTCCTCGTCGCGTCCGATAACGGGATCGAGTTTGCCTGCGCGCGCGAGTTGCGTCAGGTCGCGGCTGTATTTCGCCAGCGCGTCGTAGGTCGCCTCGGCGTTCGGGTCGGTCACGCGCTGCGTGCCGCGGATCTCCTTCAACGCCGCCAAAACGGCCTCCGTGGTGACCCCCAGCTCGCGTAGAATGCGCCCGGCCGTATCGTCGCGGCCTTCAAGAATGCCCAGCAGAATATGTTCAGTGCTCAAGTATTCGTCCTTGAGCGTTTGCGCCGTTTTCCAGCCGGCTTCGAGCGCCTGTTGGGCCTCGCGGCTCAGCCCGGCTTGGCCCGCCGCGCCGCTGACACGCGGAAGCCCCTTCAGGCGCGTATCAATCTCGGCCAAAATTTGCTCCGATGCAACGCCTATCCGCTGTAGGATGGCGGCCACAGCGCCTTTTTCCTGGACAATCAAGGCTTCCAGTAGGTGCAACGAGGCGATTTCCGCGTGGCCGCGCCGCGCGGCGCTGTCCATGGCCTCCGACAGGGCCTCTTGGGCTTTTATGGTCAATTTGTCCAAACGCATTTCGCATTCCTCCAAGGGAAATATATGTTTCAACGATTATTGAAGAGCAACACCCGTGCCGTGAACAAAATACAGATGAAACGCGGGGAGATTATGTGCAAATGCTTGTCCGCAAAGCACGTAAGAGGTTCGGATACAGCGTGGGGGGGATAATTCCATTCGGCCCACGTCGAAAATTCACATTACCCCAATTCCTTCGTGCTCGTGCTTGTGCGCGTAATCGCAATCGCCCCAACAACTTAACTGTTTCTTCATCTCTTGTCCAACTCTCCGGGAATCATGTTCATGGTGTTGGGAAAACGGGATCGTGACGACAACGCGTTTCAAAATTATCCGGCGCTTGTTTCTTTGTGAAACGGATGATGGTTTTGATGTATGTCATCAGTGGATCGCGTGATCTTCCACAGATGACGCAGATATCCGCAGATAGAAAACAGGGTATGGTTGTTCAAAGACAAGGGATTCCAACCTCCGGCGGGGCGTAAGGATAAACCGGCTTGAGGCTAACCGGTCCGGATATGATAGAACAATGGAATGTGGTACACTTTCCCAATGGCTTGGGGATGGATGTGAGATGTTTATACCCGGCGAGCGGGAGGTGTGACGGTGAACAAGACTTTTCAGACCCGATTATCATGGCGCAATCAGGCGGCATGGTTTGCCGCAGCCGCATTGGGCTTGGTGATTGCCGGCTTTGCCTATTACCGCTTAGAAGTGAATTCTCTCCGGCAGGAACGATATGAAGACATCAAATCTATCGCCGATCTAAAAGCGGGTCAGATTCAACGATGGCGCCGCGAACGGCTTGCCGATGCCGGGCGGACGGTCAAGAGTCCCTTGTTGAGCAAAGCGGTCAGCGACTGGCTGCGCGATCCCGAGAATCCGGCTTTTCGCAATGCGCTGCAGGGCCGGCTGGATCTCGAACATGACGTGGGCGTGTATGGCGATGCTGTTCTTTTCGCGCCGGATGGCCGTGTTCTGCTGTCCGCGTCGAAACAGGCCGATGTCCCCGGGGAAGAAGTGCAACAGAACATCCAGGCGGCCATTTCCCGGCGCGATGCCGTATTGAGCGACTTTTTCCGCTGTTCAGACGGACGGATTTGCCTTGACGCCACCGCGCCCGTATTCGACGCGGACGGCCATCCCCTTGCCGTGCTGGCGCTTCGGAGTTATGCAGACGATCTGCTCTATCCACTGATTCAATCGTGGCCCACGCCCAGCCGATCCGCGGAAACGCTGCTCGTGCGCGCCGAGGGGGACCATGTCCTTTTCCTCAACGAGCTCCGGCACAGGAAGAACACCGCGCTCGCGTTTCGCATCCCGCTATCACGCAAGGACGTTCCGGCCGTACAGGTGATTTTGGGAAAACAGGGGATGTTTGAAGGACGCGACTATCGCGGCGAGCGGGTCCTCGCGGATCTCCGCGCCATTCCCGGCACGCCGTGGTTCATGGTGGCGAAAGTGGACCGAAGCGAAATCATGGCCGAGGCCGGCTATCGCGCCGGTATCACGGCGTTGTTCGTCTTCCTCCTGATTTTGTTGGCCGCCGAGGCCGCCTTTTACAGTTATCGCAACCGGCAGGCGGATCTCTACCGGCGGCTTTACGAGACGGAACGGCGGCAGCGCGAGGCCGAGGAGGAATTCCGCACGACCCTGTACAGCATCGGCGACGCCGTCATCACGACGGACACCGTCGGTCGTGTACGAAACATGAATCCCGTGGCGGAGCGCCTTACGGGCTGGCCGGAATCGGACGCGCGCGGGAAACCGCTCGACGAAGTGTTTTGCATCGTGAACGAGGATACCCGCGCCACCGTCGAAAATCCCGTGGTGCGCGTGCTTCGGGAAGGCGCGGTTGTGGGCCTTGCCAACCACACGCTGCTCCTGTCGAAAGACGGCAGGGAATATCCGATCGCCGACAGCGGCGCGCCCATACGCAACGAGTCCGGGGCGGTTTTGGGCGTCGTGTTGGTTTTCAGGGATCAGACCGGGGAGCGGGCGGCGCAGGATGCCTTTCGCGCCAGTGAGAACCGTTATCGTTCCTTATTCGACAATTTGATCGAAGGGTTCGCGCACTGTCGAATGATCTACGACGAAAACGGACGCCCGGTGGATTATGTTCATCTAAACGTAAACAAAGCTTTTGAAGAGATGACCGGCCTCACGGATGTGATCGGCAAACCCATTTCCGAGGTAATCCCTGGCATTCGCGAATCGAATCCCGAGTTGTTCGAAATTTACGGCCGGGTGGCCGGGAGCGGCGTACCGGAACGGTTCGAAACGATGGTGCCGGCATTGGAACGCCATTTTTCCGTGTCCGCGTACAGCGTGGAACGCGGGACTTTTTACGTCACCTTCGACGACATTACCGCACGCAAACGCGCGGAAGAAGAAAAGGCCCGGCTTGAAACCCAGTTGCGGCAGGCCCAGAAAATGGAGGCGGTGGGACAGTTGGCGGGCGGAATCGCGCACGATTTCAACAACCTGCTTCAAGTCATTCTAGGCCATCTGGACATCCTGCGGGCGGGCAGCGAACCGGGATCCGCCACGCGGCAGGATCTTGACGAGGTACATAGGGCCGCGGAGCGCGCCGCCGAATTGACCCGCCAACTGCTGGCGTTCAGCCGGCGCCATGTCATTCAGCCCGTGAACGTGGACCTGAACGAGTTGATCCAGCCGATGCTCAAGATGATCCGCCGGATCATTGGTGAACATATTGATCTTCGTTTCCTGCGCGGTGAACGTCTCGGAACCGTATGCGTGGACAAGGGGCAATTCGAGCAGGTGCTGATGAACCTGTGCGTCAATGCGCGCGACGCTATGCCCGGCGGCGGCATGCTGACCATCGAAACGGAAAACGTGACCATCGGCCAGGATTACCGCAAGAGCCATCCATGGGCTGTGGAAGGCCGGTATGTCCTGCTCAGCGTGAACGACACGGGCCACGGCATGGACGACGAGACCTTGGGGAATATTTTCGAGCCGTTCTTCACCACGAAAGCCGTGGGGCATGGCACGGGCCTTGGCCTGGCCACGGTCTACGGCATCGTCAAGCATCACAACGGCCTTATCCATGTGTACAGCGAACCAGGGAAGGGCACCACGTTCAAGATCTATATTCCGATCGTCGATCGCCCCGCCGAAGCGGTCGGAAGCAAAATTGAACCGCGCGCCGTCGGCGGGTCCGAAACCATTCTGATGGCCGAAGACGAGGAAATGGTGCGGGGACTCGTCGCGCGCCTGCTGCGCAATGCGGGTTATACCGTGCTGACGGCATGCGACGGCGAGGAGGCGCTGCGCATCTTCGAGGAACATGACGGCCAAATTCATCTGGCGCTGCTGGATGTGATGATGCCGAAACTCGGCGGCAGGGAAGTCATGGAACGCATCAAGAAAAAATCCCCGAGCGTCCGTTTTCTTTTCAGCAGCGGGTACAGCGAAAACGCCGTGCACACCAATTTCGTTGTCAAGGAAGGGTTCAACCTCATATCGAAACCCTACCGGACCCCGGAACTCCTGCGCGCCATCCGAAAGGTGCTCGATGCCTGATCCCGAAATCGAGATACGCCGGGGCTATGTGCCCGGCGCCCTTGGACGTGTCGTCGAACTCTGCGGCGCGTATTATCACGATCATTGGGGATTCGACGTGTTTTTCGAGGCCAAGGCGGCCGCGGACCTCGCGGAGTTTCTCCTGCGGTACGATCCGGCGCGGGACGGATTTTGGACCGCGTGGGTTGCCGGACGCCTCGAGGGCCATATCTCCATTGATGGGCGGCACGCCGGGGACGCGGGCGCCCATCTGCGTTATTTTATCGTGTCCGACGCGTTGCGCGGTCATGGGGCTGGAAACCGGCTCATGCGAGCCGCCATGGATTTCTGCCGCGAGGCGGGCCACCGGCGCGTCTTTCTGTGGACGTTTGAGGGATTGCACGCGGCCCGGCATCTGTATGAGAAACACGGGTTCCGCCTCGTTGAACAGCGGCCGGGCACTCAATGGGGAAAAGAAGTCAACGAACAACGGTTGGTGGTGAATTTCGACGGGGAGCGAAACGTTACCGCATGCGGGTAGCGGGCACGCCCCGGTACACGAGGCGATCGTTCTCGACGAGAAGCGGAAACGGAATTCCCTTGATGTAGACGACGATCCGTTTGTTTCGCACGGCGGATGCGGACGAAGAACCCGACAGCACGCCGGTGGCGGATTGTAAAAAACACTTGCCTGATGGCCAATTTTGTGCGCCTCATGGCTTCCCGTATTGCTTTCATGTGGAAAACCGACTCCTTGCGGCATGGTGACTCCGCGTCGAGGCATTCTGGAAAGCGATGATGGAAACATCTTTTTTTTACGGCGTTTTTACTGGATTGGTGGATAAGGTGTGGATAACCTGTGGATGCTTTTTCGATATCGGTGGAAAACCATGTTGACATGATCGTTGCCCAGGGAGATCGCGTTTTCTCGAAAGAAATTATGCTTGACTTTATGCGCGCGAGAGAGTAAAAGAAAACCTTGTGCTTTGACGCGACCGGTAGGGCTGCCGGGGGAGTTTGCGCGTCGAGGCGGGGTTTCGTAAAGATTGGGCTGTTCACAAATGGCCTTTTTGAAGGAAGCGATAATGCCGTCGAAAGAGGCGAACACTTGGGAACTGGCGCAGGATTATCTACAACAGGTACTTGACGAACACAGCTATAAAAACTGGTTTTCCCAGACACGGTACGAATCGTATGCCGATGGCGAATTGGTGGTAAGCGTACCGAGCCAGTTTTTTGCGGACTGGCTTCGGGATCATTATCTCGACACGATTACGGAAAGTGTTCGGAAAGTCATTCCGGATTTCCGCGAGGTGCGCTTTTCGCCGTCCCGGCAGGCCGTCTCGGCGCCGGCGGAAGAGCGACCGGTCGCGCCTCGTCATGTGCCGGCCCCGGCTTCCCCGCCTGTGCGGGGATTCAATCCCCGCTACACGTTCGAGCGGTTCGTGGTGGGCGCGGGCAACCGGTTTGCGCACGCGGCGGCGCAGGCCGTGGCCGACAATCCGGCGCGGGCGTACAATCCCCTTTTCTTGTACGGCGGCACGGGACTCGGAAAGACGCACCTGATGCAGGCCATCGGGCATGCTGTCTTGCAGCGCGATCCGAATGCAAACGTCGTGTTCATTTCCTCGGAGGACTTCACCAACCAGTTGATCGCGAGCATTGCCAAAAAAGCGACACAGAAATTCCGGGCAACGTACCGCAAGGCGGATGTGCTGCTGATAGACGATGTGCATTTCATCGCGGGCAAGGAAGCGACGCAGGAGGAATTCTTCCACACGTTCAACGCGCTATTCGAACGGCACAAGCAGATCGTCCTGTCGAGCGATCGCAGTCCAAAGGAAATCCAGGGCATCGAGGAGCGGCTCATATCGCGTTTCGGATGGGGCCTTATTACCGACATTCAGGCGCCGGACATCGAAACGCGGATCGCCATCCTTCAGAGCAAGGCCGCCGAGGAAAGCGTCATCGTTCCGGCGGAAGTGCTCAAGTGCATCGCCATGCACATTTCGACCAACATCCGCGAACTGGAAGGCGCCCTCATCACCGTCGTCGCCTACAGCAAATTGACCGGGCGCCGCATTACCATCGAAATGGTCGAAGACGTGCTGGCCGATCTGATTGGAAAAGAAAAGATCAAGCCCATCACCATCGAGGCGGTTCAGCGCGCGGTTGCGGATCATTTCGATGTGCGCATCGCGGATTTATGCGGGCGCAACCGCCAGCGGATGGTGGCCTTTCCCCGTCAGGTGGCCATGTACCTGTGCAAAACGCTTATTCCCAGCCTGTCGTTGAACGAAGTGGGGGAGGCGTTCGGCGGCAAGGATCACACGACCGTCTTGTATGCCTGCCAGAAACTGGCAAAGGAAATCGAGAAGTCGCCGACAACCCGGCAGGTCGTTCAGCACCTTCAAAAAACCTTGCGGCCGTAAGGGGAAGGGGCCGGCATTCCTTCCCTACCGATTCGAATCCAGCGCAACCGGCTTGAGGATGGCGCCGGACGCGGCCTGTTCGATAAATTCCGGCGATAATTCCGCGAGATAGACCTGTCCCAACCCCGTGCGATCGCTGTTGAACAGCACAAATTTCAGGGACGGCGACAGGCTGGGATGCGGATGGGTCCATTGCGGATGCGAACAGGAAGATAACGGATCGCAAACAAAGGTTACCGTGCCCGACGGCACATGCAATAGAAAAATGCCCTCGCGTGGCCAGTTGGTGTCCGCTACAATCCACTGGGCGTCGCGGCTGGCGGACGAGTGCCAGTAATACCGACCCTGCGTCAGCGTGCGGTAGGTGTCGTCCCCTTCCCGGTATGTTGCAATCGCCTGTCCCGGTGGCAGGAGACAGCCCTGCATCAAGCCGGTGCGCCCGAACCACGTGTGATGCGCAAAGCAGTCGAAGCCATATTCGCGAAGATGATGTCCGTTCGCGTCGATCAAATAGCGGACGCAGCCGTTGGGGGTGTTCTCGCCGAAATACAATGTGCTGCCTTGCGGATCGATGTGGAGATGATTTTGGCATTCGCCCTCGAACACGACTTCGGAGCGGCCGGAGCCGATTGCGACGCGAAATACCGCGCCGCGTCCCGATTCGAGCCTGCCGCTCGCAAAATAGACGGCGCCCGCCTCGTCCACCGCCCCGAAGGAAATCTGGTTTGGGTACGGCATGGCCGGTGCTTCCGCGACAACGGTCTCGTGCAGTGAAAGCAGGTCCACTTTCCGTACTTCACGGTCCGCGAAATACAGCGCCGCGTTCAATGCCGGGCAAATCACCGCGCCGCCCATGGCGTCGCATTCGGTCAATTGGACCAGTTCGCTGCCGTCCGTCCGTGCCCGTAACAAATCCCATGGGGCGTCGCGGCACGCGCTTCGCTGCGCCAGCAGAACGACATGGCGTTCGTCTTCCGTGAACGAGCACATCTCGAAATACATGTTCATCGCGATTGTCGAATGATGCGTCAACTGAATGATGCGCAATCCCGACCGTGGTTCGGTGAATATTGCGCGTTCCGGACCGTACACGCTGCCTCGCGCCATGGCGGCTCTCCTCTTTTTCAACACCCCGTTTAGACGGGAAAGAACTCAGCCGGTGAATGTGCAATCTCACGTCGCGGTGCTGCCGGTTCGGTAGCCGGCCAAGTCGAGCGTGACGTGCCGGTAGCCCGCATTGCGCAATTCGCGCAGAATCGTTTCGCGAACGGCGGGATCCACGGCCCGCGCGAGTTCGTTGGCGTCCACTTCGATGCGGCAGAGGTCCCCGTGATGCCGCGCCCGGTACTGGTGGAATCCCAGATTCTTGAGCGCCTCTTCCGCCTGTTCGATGCGCGCCAGCGATTCGGCGTCGATCCGTGATCCTTTTGGTACGCGGGATGCCAGACATGCGAAGGACGCCTTGTTCCACGTGGGCAGCCCGCGCCGACGGCTGAGCACGCGAATTTCATCCTTGACAAGTCCGACCGTCTGCAACGGCGCAAGCGCCCGATGTTCACGGGCGGCCAGCCGGCCCAGTCGGGTGGCGTCGGCGGAATCGTCCGCCGTTTCACCGTATGCGATGCAGGAAATGCCTTCGGACCGCGCGAACACATTCATTTGTTCGAACAGTTCGCCCTTGCAGACATAACAGCGGCGGCCGTCGTTGCGAAGAAACTCGTCCTTGTCGAATTCGGCCGTCTTCAGGACGACAAGATTCCAGCCGCGTGCGGCCGCCAGCGCGCGGGCCTCCTCCAATTCCGAGCGCGGGATGCTTGGCGAGTCCGCCAGCGCCAACCGTGCGCGATCGCCGAGCGTCTCGTGCGCAACGTCGGCCAGATAAGTCGAATCCACGCCGCCCGAATACGCCACGACGATTGCTCCTTGGGCCGAGAGCAGATCCTTGAGCAGCGTTTCCTTTTGCAGAGCCGTTTCCAGCCAATCGCGATTCATGATGCCGTGCCTTTTTTGCGTATTGTATCTCATGGATGCGCATTCCTGGGAACCGGGGATTTCCAAGTCCGGCGTCCGGCCGTTATAATGACGTTGGTGTTGCATGGTAAAACGTTGGAAACGACGGAGGCAGTGATAATGTGGATGATGGCGTTGGCGGGTGCAATCGTGTCGGCAGGCATGGCCGAATTGCCTGAATGGACCTTCGATACCGACGCGCAGGGCTGGACGGCGAATGCCTATCTGGCGAATGTGTCCGTCGAAAACGGCAAACTCTGCGCGGATGCTATTGACCGGGATCCGTTCTTTTCGATATCCGGGTTGGAATTCGAGGCCAAGCCGTGGCAATACGTGGCGATTCGGCTGATCGCAAACCAGGATGGCCAGGGTGAATTGTTCTGGACAGGCGAAACAACTGGACCGCACGGGGGATTCAGCCAGGAGAAAAGCCTCCGGTTCAACGTGGAAGGCAATGGGCAGACCCAGGATATCATCATCGCGCCGTTCTGGCAGACGGAAAAGACCATCCGGCAACTCCGGCTGGATCTCTACAATGGCGCGCATTTCGAGATTGACAAGATTCGAATTGCCGAATGGGGCGGCGGGGCGGCTCCCTCGGATTCCACCTTCGAATGGACCTTCAACGGTGATGTGACGCCGTGGACCATAAGTCCAAAATCGTCTGATCTCTACTCCCCGCCGCTCAACCTGGCCGTGCACGACAAGGGCTGGATTTCGGTCACGTTGCAAGCGGATTCGGACGGAGTGGGGGCGATCCTTTGGGGGGCCGAGGGCGTGGTGGGGCCGCAGTCGGCGGAATTCAATGTGCGCGGCGGTCCCGAACCGCGCATCTACAACGTGGAAATGCAGGGAATCCCGGAATGGCGCGACGGCGTTCATGCCATCGGCATCCGGCTGCCGAAAGGCAAGGTGAAACTCGATGCGATCGCCGTTGTAGGCGAACCCCGGGGACCGGCCGAGTTGGCCGTCACTTATCTCGGATTTGAAAATGCCTTGAGCCGCACCAGCACGCCCTGCCGCATCTTGGCTAGGGTAGCCAATATCGGCGCCGCGAAAAGCGAGCCCACGCCAGCGCGCATGGTTGTTTCGCCCGACTTGCGTTTCGTGCCGGGATCCACGCCCGAAAGCGAAGTGCCGCCGCTGGAGTACGGCGAATCCGCGTCGTTGTTCTGGACCGTTTCGACCCCGATAGCCATGGAACACCGCGTGTATCTTCGCGTCGGCACGGGCAAGACCGTCGAGGGTAAACTCAATTTTACCAAGTCCATGTTTCTGAACAAGGCCGACTATCCCCCGCGGCCCGTGCCGGTCAAGAGCGACGTGGATGTCTGCGCCTATTATTTTCCGGGATGGGATTCCGACGCGAAATGGGATTGCATCCGGCGCACGGCGCCGATTCGCAAGCCCGCGCTGGGCTATTATGACGAATCGAAACCCGAATGCGTGGACTGGCAGATCAAGTGGGCCGTTGAGAACGGGATCTCGTGTTTTCTCGTGGACTGGTATTGGTGCCAAGGCGGCCAGAGTCTCACGCATTGGTTCGAAGCCTACAGAAAAGCCCGTTACCGCGACATGCTCAAAGTCGCCATCATGTGGGCAAACCATAATCCGCCCAACACGCATTCCGCCGAAGACTGGCGCGCCGTAACAAAAGAATGGATTGACCGGTATTTCAACCTGCCGGCGTATTACCGCATCGAGGGCAAGCCGGCTGTGTTCATTTGGGCGCCGTCGAATGTCCGCCGCGATCTAGGCGGTTCCGATGCGGTCAAACAGGCCATGAACGAATCGCAGGAGATGGCGCGGGCGGCCGGTTACGATGGGATTACGTTCGTGGCCATGGGCTACGATTTTTCGCAGGCCGGCATAAAAAATCTTGAAAATGAGGGATATACCGGCATTACGACGTACCACGAGTGGGGCGGCGATCATGACCGCGCCATGGCCCTGAAGCGAATGCCGTATCTCAATGTCGTTCGGGGATCGAAGATTGAATGGGATAGGAAAAACGCGCAAGCCAAACCCTTGGCCTATTATCCCGTCGTGGACACGGGCTGGGATTCCCGTCCGTGGCATGGCGACAAGGCGTTCGTGATCGAAGGCCGCACGGCGCTCCTGTTCGAGCAACTCCTGGAATCCGCCCATGCGTTTGCCATCGAAAACAACAAGCCGCTTGTTGTGCTAGGCCCGGTGAACGAGTGGGGGGAGGGCAGTTATATCGAACCGTGCGTCGAATTCGGTTTCGACATGCTGGAAGCCGTGCGGCGCGTCTTCGGCGTGGGCAATGCTCGGCTCTGGCCCGTCAATGTGGGACCGGCCGATATCGGTCTTGGACCATACGACTATCCCGCGCGCCCGTCCGTCAGCGCGTGGACCTTCGACACACCCGATGCCGGCTGGAAAGCCATGATGGGCGTGGCGAATGTGCGCTGTGAAGACGGCAAACTCCTTTTCGACACGACCAACGACGATCCCGCCCTCGTCGTGGAAACCCATGGAATCAAGGCCGCCCAATTCACGAAGGCCACGTTCAACATGCAACTGGAGGGCGCGCTGAAACCCGATGCCCGCGCGCAACTGTTCTGGTCAATCAGCAGCGCGGCCACCAGCGAAGCCGCCAGCGCCTCGTTTCCGCTCATTGCCGACGGCCAAATGCACCTCTATACCGTGGATCTCAAGGCATGTCCCCGCTGGCGCGGCAATATTACCGCGCTCCGTTTCGATCCCTGTGGCGACAGGGGCGTCCGCGTCGCCATTGATGACATCCAGTTGATGCCGTGACGTTCAGGCCAAGTCGGGCCAGTGCGCGATCAACGCGGCGCGGGTCGCTTCAATCGTGCGCACGCCGGACGTGTGCGTCTTTTCGAGAAATGCCCGGCACTGGACGATCCGGGACGGATCGGAAAAGTTCCCGCAAAGTCCCCCCTTCGATGCGTCATATACCAGCCGATGCGACGACAGGCCGTCGCTTTCATACACTTTTGCGATCCAGCGTCTTGTCGCCGGATAACCACCACGAACACGCAGAAAAACGATATAGTGAAAGGCGTTGAAATGCGCGGCGGGTACGCCGTTTTCATTGCACACTTGAGCGCGCGCCTCGGCAAGATCGTCTGCGTGCAGATTGGTCGCGCGGACATGGCCTTTGTCCACAAGCGCGCAATAGGCGCGCAATCCGCCGCCCCACAAATAGGCAAAATACGGCCCAGGGCCGATTTCGTGGCAAATGTAGCAGACCTTTGCTTCCGGCGTGGCCGGCAAAGCCGCCTGGATGGCCGGCGGAGTCGCCGCCATCAACCGGCAATCCGGAGGCACAAGGTTCAGCAACGCGCACATGACCGTCGTCTTGCCCGCGCCGCCCGGACGGGCGCCCACCATGAACGATGCGCCCCGCGTGATGCCCGCCATCAGCCCCGACGCAAGTTCCAGATCGATCGTCTGCGCTTCGATCAGATCGAACACGGACAACATGCGCCCGCCCCGCTGATTGCAGCGGTTTAATTCATGACAATGACGCTGTATCGTTTCATCCATCGAATTTTTCCTAGGTGAATGGCGTCCATTTTATACTATTGCGGTCAAGGGGAATCGAAAACGCAACATCATAATGGGACGATTTTCATAGCATGAAAACAGAATGCGATCGAAAATGCCCTGCCGAATCGGCATTCGGAGCCGCACCGTTGCGTGGATATTGAAACCTCCATGACTTGATTCAAGCAGTCCCCGCGTCTATAGTGGCGCCATGAAAACACACATGACGAAGGGCATTATTGTATTGTTTATTGCGTTTGCATCCGCGGGATGCCAACATGGAAAGGCGATAACGACTTTGGATGCCAATGGAGGAGGGGCTGATTCGCCATTAGGCATGCCATTAGGCGCGGCCGGACCGGTTCTGCTTCCCGAACTGGCGGCAAAAACACCGGGGGAATGGTTAGAAACTTCGCACGGGGCCGCACTGCTACGATGGGCTCGCGCGGCGGATGCCGTCCGTACCATTCCCGAAACGACGTACACATTATATCGCCGATTTCGCGTGGCGGGTGAACGTTTTCCCTATGAGAGGCCCTATTTTGAAAAACGCACCCTGCTTACCCAGTCGGTTTTAAGCGCATGGGCTGATCCGTCTGAGGAACGCATCAACCGGGTCAGCGATCTGCTCTGGAACATCTGCGAGGAGAGCACGTGGGTGTTGCCCGCGCACGAGTCCAAGGGCAAGGGATATATAGACCTTTTCGCCGCGGAAACCGGATGCGAACTCGCCCATGTGTTGTCGTTGTTGGGCGAAAACCTGAACGACGAGATACGGGCGCGCGTCCGCGACGAGATACGTGCGCGCATTTGCGATCCGTATCTCAAGCACGCCGGTGAATACTCATGGGGCGGCGGCCGCAACAACTGGACCGGTGTTTGCGCGGGATCCGTCGGCCAGGTTTTTCTGTTGTTGGAGGACGACCCCGGACGACTCGAAAATGCAATCACATCGGTCATTACGCAACTGGATCGGTTCATCGCAAATGCCTTCGAGGCGGACGGCGGCTGTCTGGAGGGAATCGGGTACTGGAATTACGGACTGATTCATTTCGTGGGATTTGCCGAAATGCTGCGGGAACGGACCAAGGGCGCCATGGACCTGATGGCCAATCCGAAGCTGGCGGCCATCGCGCGTTATCCGCTTGCGGCCTATCTCGGCAACGGGCTGTATGCCAGTTTCGCCGATGCCGAGGAGCGATCCTCGGTCCGCCCGTTCCTCGCCGCGCGGTTTGCGGAACGGCACGGCGCGACCGCCTTGCTGGGGCTTGCGTCAGACATGACCGACTGGCGTCTGAGTTCGTCGTTGCGCAATCTTGCGTGGTGGGACGGCGCCGACGCGCCCGAGCCGGCGCTTGAAGACGTTTTCATGCCCGTTTCCGGCATTGCGCGTTTCATCTTGGCGCCGTTTGCGCTGGCCATTAAGGCAGGGCATAACGACGAGCCGCATAACCATAATGACGTCGGCAGTTTTATCCTCGCCGTTGATGGCCGGGTGTTTCTTTGCGATCCGGGACGTGGCCTTTATAGTGCGAGCTATTTCGGCGGAAAACGCTACGATAACGTCTTTGCAAATTCCTATGGGCACAGCGTTCCCCGCATCGGCGGCGCTTTGCAGGCGCGAGGCAGGGAACATTGCGGAACCATGGAGCGCACGGGTGAAAAAAGCGTTCATATCCGCTTTGAAAAGGCCTACGATGTCCCCGGACTGGCCGAGGCCTCGCGGACGGCCAC